>JAFGWZ010000003.1 GCA_016936905.1 Deltaproteobacteria bacterium
GGATCTTTCCGATTTATAAAGGCGCTGTAATCATTCCAGAGATTCGGATCTCCGATGGCGTCATTCCCTGCCCCTTTATGGGGATCTCGATCCATGGGATCGGGCAGGTCGTGGTTCGGCGGTATGGTCCGCCGCTCCGCCGGGCGGTTCGGCCCGAGCTGTTTCTCGAGATGCTCCAGTTTCGAGATAATGTCATCAAGAGGAACGATCGGTTCGAGATATGCCATCTTCACGGCCAGGCATTCGAGGGTCAACCGGGGATCAAGGCTCCGCCTCATGGTTTCTTCCTCTGCCATGAGGATATCGAGGAGGCGTTGATGGGTTTCTCGAGTTGCCAGCCCTGCCTGATGTTTCAATCGATCGACCTCATCGTCCGGCACGTCACTGAGCGAACTCCCTCCGGTGGTTATTTTCATGAGCAGCAGATTTCTGAAGTGACGGAGGAGCATCTGAAAAAACTGTTTGATATCAACGCCTGAGTAGTAGCACTCATCTATCACTTTCAATGAACGGCCCGCGTCTCTGGAAAGTATCGCTTCTGAAATATCAAAGAGGAACCGCCGGTCTTTCAATCCCAGCAGCTCTTCAATATCGCCGTCTTTGATATCGGTTCCACCATAGGAAATCACCTGATCGAAGACACTCTGGGCATCCCTGATACTGCCGTCTCCGCTCTGGGCAATCCAGAACAGCCCTTTATCGCTGATCGTGATGTTTTCCGCGGCGGCGATCTTTCCGAGGTTTTCACCAATCTGCCTGATCGACACCCGTTTGAAATCAAAATGCTGGCATCGGGAGAGAATGGTCGCCGGAACCTTGTAAATCTCAGTGGTTGCAAAGATGAAGACAACGTGTGGCGGAGGTTCTTCCAATGTTTTCAAGAGAGCATTGAAGGCCTCCTTCGTCAACATGTGGACTTCATCGATGATGTAGACTTTATAGCGTGAGTTTATCGGAGAAAACTTTATATTTTCTCTCAGTTCCCGTATTTCATCAATCCCCCTGTTTGAGGCGCCGTCGATTTCCCGAACATCCAGCGATACGCCCTCGGTAATCTCCCTGCAGTTGCTGCAGACATTACAGGGAGTCTCCGTAGGGCCATCTTTGCAGTTGATCGCTTTCGACAGGATACGGGCAACGGATGTCTTGCCGACACCCCGCGGCCCGCTGAATATAAAGGCGTGGGCGATTCGATTATATCGTATGGCGTTCTTCAGGGTTCTCGCGACATGATCCTGCCCCACCACATCCTCGAAAACCTGTGGCCGCCATTTGCGGGCAAGGACAAGATATTCCATGTGAGACTCCCGGGACGAAATGTTCAATCATGGAGAACAGGAATGTTCGACGAATAAAGATAGCCAGGCTCCCCCGCAGCACACAGAGATCATTGCTGCCGCTGCTTCCTTCCGGACCTGACGGGGTTCACAACCCTCTGTTGCACGGGACCCGGCTATCAATTCGAATATGAAGCTATCTGGCGGAGAGAGGGGGATTCGAACCCCCGGTGCACCTTTTTGAGTACACACACGATTTCCAGTCGTGCTCCTTCGGCCATCTCGGACATCTCTCCCTATTTCCTGTCCCGTATATGGAACGTTTTTTTATTATATGGCGGAGAGGGTGGGATTCGAACCCACGTGAGGGCTTTTGGCCCCCAAGTCGATTTCGAGTCGACCCCGTTACGACCACTTCGGTACCTCTCCGTATCGTTCTATGGCGGAACGACCTCTGACAATAACCTCTTTTGTCGAAAAAATCTACTTAAAATTTCTCCGCACGCATCCCCCAAAACACCGCCGGTTACCTGGACTGAATGATTCAGCCTTTATCGCTGAGTATCGTGTAGAGAGACACCACGGCACCCCCCTTCGGGTCGGATGCGCCGAAGACGAGCCGCTCCACCCGGGCATGAAGGAGCGCGCCCGCACACATGACACATGGTTCCAGGGTCACATACAGCGTCGTTCCAGCCAGGCGGTAATTGCCCATATGTTCTGCTGCTTTTCTTATCGCCAGCATTTCCGCGTGGGCGGACGGGTCCCCGGCAGATATGGACCTGTTGTGAGCCCGCGCTATAATCTCGCCTCCTCGAACCACAACGGCTCCGACGGGCACTTCTCCCTCACGGAGAGCCTCCCGGGCTTCTTCCATGGCAATGTTCATGAATCGCATGTCCTGTTGTTGCATGTCATTCACCATCTGGCCTCCTGATAAAACAATTCGGGGAAAGAATCAAGGGAACAGTCGAAACAATCATCATAGCAAAATGGATACTAAGTGAAAATAATCATTGATTTATCGATTAATCTTGCATTATGATGGCGCAAAATGGTGGGGACATGATTCAGAAAAACCTCCTCATAACCGCTATCGTTATCTCTCTCGTCGGCCATATGGCGATCATTGCCATTTCCGGCATGATTGTGTTCAACGGCTCCGGTGCGGCGGAGAAGCCCTTCACCGTCCATCTGGAAAGCAAGGCCACCACCATTGGAAGCAAACCGGCATCCATTAAATCCTCGACAGAACAGGACCATCCCATTCCTGAGGGAACACCGGGCAAGGGCGAAGCCGTCGTTGAGCTGGGGGACCGACAGACTAAGTATTACTCGTACCTCAAACATCTCAAACGGAAGTTCGAAAAACGGTGGACCTATCCCCGTGACGCTTACAGCAAGAAGGAAAAGGGGGTGTCCGTTGTCCGTTTCTCCATCGGGGAATCGGGGAACCTTGCCGACGCGTTCATCCTGTCATCATCGGGACACGAATCACTGGACGGTGAAGCCCTCCGGGTGATCCATTCGTCCTGCCCTTTCAACCCTCTCCCCGCCACCTTCAATCTCTCAATGCTCCACGTCATCGCCCGTTTTCAATATGACCTCGCCGAATGATTCCTCCGCCCATCGTATAATGCCGGGGGGATGCCGGGGGAGGGGGATGCAGGGGTCAGATCTTGAGGATGCAGGGGTCAGGTCTTGCTTTTTGCCTCTGCTGAAATCGTATGGCAAAAAGCAAGACCTGACCCCTGCCTTTCCCCTGCCTTCGGATCATATAATTGCTTGCAATTTGCACGGCTCACTACTATGGTACACTGATTACCGACGCGAACACGGTTGTCCGGAACAATGTTATTGACACCCATGACGAACGAAAAGAAGATTATCGCCATCACCTGTGTGGCCCACTTTCTCTGCCATTTTTATGAGCTTATCTTTCCCGCCCTGGCGATACCGCTGATGCTGTCGCTGAAGATGGATCTTGCCGATGTCCTGAAATTAAGCTTCCTCATGTATCTTCTCTATGGTATCGGCGCGCTCCCTTGGGGAATGATTTCAGACCGGTTCGGGAACCGCAGAAGCATGATCGTCTTTTTCCTGGGATGCGGGATCGGCGCCTTTCTGACAGCCATGTCGCAGTCGGGAACATCCCTCATGCTGTCTCTTGCCGTTATCGGCTTCTTTGCCAGCATCTACCATCCCGCCGGTATGGGACTTATCTCGCTGGGCGTTAAAAACAGGGGAATGGCTCTGGGAATCAACGGCGTTGCCGGTAACATCGGCCTTGTGAGCGCCCCGTTCGCCGCCGGGCTCCTGAACTGGCTGGTAGGGTGGGAGATGACCTACGTTCTGATCGGCGCTTTCAGTATCGTCTGGGGGATTATCCTTGTATTTACCGCCATCGACGAGTCGCCTCTCCCGGAATATGACGACGACGCCACTGCGTCATCAGTCACAAAAAACTCCACCATGCGATATTTCATCATCATGTGTATCATCATGACCATTGCCGGACTTTCCTATCGGGCCAACAGCATCGTGTTGCCGGCATACCTTGAATTCAAGGCTTCATTCCTCTGGGATTTTTTCCAGCGGATGGATCTTCCGGCCATCCAGGGCACAAAGACCCTCGCGGCGACACTGCTGGCATCATCGATTTATCTCATCGGCATCGTGGGACAGCTTGCCGGCGGCAAAGCTGCGGATACGTATGACCTTCGATGGATGTACCTGGCCTTTCACTCCCTGAGTCTCCCCTTCGTCATCCTGATGGGATTCGTCAGCGAGTACTTCCTTGTCGTTTCAGCGGCTTTGTATGTGTTCTTTTCCCTCGGGATGCAGCCCATCGAGAACAGCCTGGTTGCCAAATTCTCCCCCGCCAGGTGGCGGAGCACCGGTTACGGCATCAAATTCATCCTCGTATTCGGGGTCAGTTCCGTAACCGTCTATCTTGTCGGCTGGATAAAGAATCTATGGGGCCTCGAGGCGGTTTATTTCTTTGCCGGAGGTGCCGTCGCTCTTCTCGTCTGCATCATTCTGTATCTGATCTGGGCTTCCCGGGGTATATCCTGCAGGAACTGACGTCGACGCTTGCGGGCAAGGGGTTGTTCTCTGACTCCCACGTGCCGGCAGCGAGAGAGAACGGTAAAGACATTATTGAATGTAAATCGGGACTTTTGTTACATCTTGACACGGCATGATAATTTCCCTATAGTTCACCATTATTGAGGCGATTCCCGATGAAATGAAATTCATGAGAATTAACGGACAAGAACTATCATTTTTTTTATAAGGAGTGACATATGAAGAAAACAGTATGGATCGTAGGATTGATTGCCCTCTGGGTTTTCTTCCCGGTGTTAACACAGGCGGCGGACATGACGGGCCGCCAGGTTATGGACAAACAGAAGGAATTTCACAAGGTTAAAACCGAGATCGGAGATGAGATCATGCTGCTCGTCGACAAGGACGGCGGCAAGGAGAAGCGACAGGTAAAGCGGTCCGCAAAGGAAGTCGGCCCTGACATCCATCGCTATCTTGTTGTCTTCCTGGCACCGGCGGATATCAACGGCACGGCCCTCCTTACCTGGGAACAGAAGGAGCGGGAAAATGACCAGTGGCTTTACCTGCCTGCACAGAAAAAGATGCAGCGCATCGCCAAGGGCAGCAAGAAGAACTACTTCATGGGAACGGACTTTACCTATGAAGATATGGAGCCGGAAGACCTCGACAACTTCAAATACACCATCCTTCGGAGTGAGAATATTGAACAGGACGGTGTAACCTCCGAATGCTACGTCATCGAAGCGGTTCCCGCCAACGATGAAAAAAAGAAGGAAAGCGGTTACTCCAAGCGGATCATGTGGATCGAAAAGCCACACCTGTATACCCTGAAGGTCGAATTCTACGACCGGCGGGGCAGGCTGCAGAAAGTCCAGACCAACCACGCCATGGAAAATGTTTCCGGCACGGTATGGCGGGCCAAGAAGACGCTCATGAATCACCTGGAGAGGGAACACAAAACGCTGACGGGCATCACGGCGCGACAGATCAACAAGGATGTTGACGATTCCGTTTTTACGGAACGGTATATTCTCTCGGGGAGACACACGCAGTAGATCCGGCGCGTTTTCCTGCTGATACGACCGAATTGTCATTTAAGTCCCGAATACATTGATAGTCTCTTGCGACGCTGACGTGCGGAGGATACAAATCGATGCGCAAAATTATGCTGTGGAGCCATGCTCATCCATGGATAGTTATCGCCATTGTCGTGGCCGCAACCGTCCTGAGTCTCTATAGTGCCAGGAACCTTCGTGTCGACGCGTCGACGGAAGGCATGATGATTCAGGGGGATCCTGCCCAGGATTATTATCACGACACACTCAAACGGTTCGGCACCGACAATATAACCGTCATTTTCATTCAGGATAAATCGCTCTTCACTCCCGAAAAGCTGAAGTTTATCGATGACCTGGTTTATCAGTTTGAAGAGCTGAAGGGTGTCAGCAAGGTTGAAAGCCTCTATTCGGTGACAAACTTCAAAGGCGTGGAAGGCGGCCTTGAAACCAATCCCCTGATGGACTGGCCGCCGGAGACACTCGAGGAGGCTCAGCGGATCAAGGCGGATGCCCTGAGGAATCCCATTGTCCAGGACAGCATGATCTCAAAGGACGGGACGGCAACAGCGATCAACCTCTTCGTCGAAGGTGACAGCAGCGACCCCGAATTCAATGTAAAGTTTTCCCGCAAAGTCGATGAGATCATCAAACCTTACGAGGAGAAATTCGGTTCCATCTTCCAGATCGGCCTTTCCTACACCCGCCGGCTGATCACCGATAACATCATGGGTGACACGATCAAGCTCGTTCCCCTGGCCGCGTTTGTTCTCCTGCTCACCCTGGTCATTTCCATGCGGTCCGCCAGCGGGGCGCTGCTGCCGATGCTCACGGCGGGAACAAGTATTGTCTGGACCGCCGGGTTCATGGCGTATATTGATATCCCCCTTAATGTCCTTACGGTCATCGTACCGGCGCTGATTATCGTCATCGGCTCGACGGAAGACATACACATCCTTTCCGAATACCTGGAAGGCATAGAAGAAACAGGGGGAATAAAAGACGAAGCGATCAGAATCATGTCCGGCAAGGTCGGAACGGCGGTTCTCCTCACATCGCTCACCACCTTTATCGGATTTCTCTCAATAACAATAAATCAGATTACACTGCTGAAACAGTTCGGTATCGCCTCCGCCTTCGGTCTCTTCGTCAATCCGGTGGCGACATGCATGCTGGCACCGGTGTACCTCCATTTCTTCGGGTCCGTCAAGACCAAAGGTGAGACCGCCCACGAATCGGGACTGACCAATCGGCTGTTTCACGCCGCTGCCACCAGCATCCTCAGGATCATCAGTAAAAAACGGCTGGTCCTCACCGGTTTTCTTGGCGCCGCCGCCATCATTGGGCTGTTCACCCTGAACGTCAAAGTAGACAACGACCTTCTCGGATATTTCAAGGTGAATTCTCCCATTAGAAATCGAAGCCAGATCCTCCATGAAAATCTTGCCGGCGCCCAGACCTTTTTTATCCGGATCAACAGCGGATTCCCCGGCACATTCAAACAGCCGGAAAACCTGAAACAGGTAGAAGCCATCCAGGACTATTTGACCAAAAGCAAACTTTTCGACAAGTCGCAGTCACTCGCTGACAATATTTCTCTGATACACCGGGAAATGAACGGGGGGAAAGAAGAGTTCCTGAGGGTGCCCGACTCGGCGGATCTCGTGGCGCAATACCTTCTCTTCCTTCACCGGGACAAGATAGACCGGTATGTCACGTCAGACTACAGCGAAGCGAATATCCTCGTACGACATAACCTCAGTTCGTCATACGAACTCAAAGAAGCGCTCGAGGGATTGAAGCGGCATATCGACGAAACGATCAATCCTCATTTTTTCTGGGGATTCACCGGGGAAAATATCCTTATCAACGCGGCGGCTGACAGTATGGCTGAGGGACAGGCAAAGTCGCTGTCGCTCGTGTTGATCCTGATTTTTGTGATCATGTCCGTTCTCTTTGTCAATGTCAAGGCGGGGGCTCTCTCGCTCATACCGAACCTTTTTCCCATCGTCATCAATTTCGGCATCATGGGCATCTTCGGTATCCCTCTGAATACGGGCACGGCCATGGTGGCCGCCATCGCTATAGGAATCGCCGTGGACGACACGATCCATCTCATGAGCCGCTACAATACGGAGATGCGGATCCTGCAGAGCCAGGACAAGGCGGTCGACGTCTGTATTCACGCCGAGGTGAGGCCCGTGATCTCGACGTCCGTCGCCCTCGCGCTCGGATTCGCTGTTCTGGGTATTTCCAATTTCGTTCCGGTCATCAGTTTCGGCCTTTTGTCGGCGCTCGTCATGGTCTTCGCCATCATCGGCGACCTGTTCATAACCCCCATTCTTCTTTCGTCCACCCAGCTCATGACGCTGTGGGATGTTATCGGCCTGCAGCTGCAGCAGGCGGTCATTCAGAACGCCGAGCTGTTCAGGGATCTCAGGCCATGGCAGATGAAACGAATCGTTCTCCTCGGTCGGGTTGTGACGAAGGAAGCCGGCGAACTGGCAGTCGTCCAGGGGGAAGACGGGAGCAGCATGTATCTCCTGCTCGAAGGAAGGGCAGAGGTTGTCACAAAAGATAAGAAAACGGCAAGGGATATCGTCCTAACCGAACTGAATCCGGGGGATGTCTTCGGTGAAATCGCCCTGGTCGAACCGGGGCCGCGGTCCGCCGATGTACGGGCCCTCGAACCGGTCAGATACCTTGAGATAGACTGGAACGGACTGGGAAGAATTCAAAGGATATATCCCCGCATTGCCAGCCGCCTGTTCCTGAACCTGTCAAGAATCCTGGGAATACGCCTGGCAAGAACGGACAAGCTGTTATTCGACTCGTAACTGGGGCATGATGATGTATGACCGTCCTGCCGTTCGATGAAGCGGCAATATCCGTCCGGTGTCAAATGTCGGCGGCAATGAGCAGCATACAACGTGAAAGGATAGATACGCGTATGAAACTGACACAGTACCTAATGATAATCGTGGCGGCCGTGTGCCTGTCATTCGGGGGAACGCCGCTCCTGGCAGCGGATGAGATGGACCTCCTCAATGATCTTGATCAGGAAATGTCAACGGAAAAAGGCTCAGGCGGGGGAAGTGACCTGGATCTCCTCGACGAGTTGGACACAGCGCCGAAGGAAAAAGAGGCCGATGCACTCGCGTACGTCACCATGCTGGGCTCAAACTTTGAGGGAAGCATCCGGCTGCGGGGCCATGTTTTTTATCGAGATCCCGTTGACCGTGAAGACGTGGACAAACGAAATCCGGTCGGCGAAGCCCTTCTCCGGTTCAATACCTGGACGGGAAACGACAAATTACGGTTGACCGTCGCGGGCTGGCTCGAGGCAGGAACCCAGCAGGACACCTACGAGGGAATCTTTCGATGGCCCCAGGACAAGGACCGCCAGCGCCATTACCTTGATCTGAATGAACTGTATCTTTCCTTCTTCCAAGATTCATACGATATAACGGTCGGCAAAAAAATCTTCCAAAACGGCATATCGACACTCTTTTCACCGGCGGACCGATACCGCCCGGCAGACTCGAACGACCCTATGGACCCGAAAGACTTCGGCATATGGCAGACCCGGGTGGATTACTATATAGACAAGTTTACCGTCACTGCAGCCATTCTACCCATCTATTCGCCGGAGAAACAGCCGAGTCCCCATTCACGGTGGTCTGACACAACGGGAGACTTTGATATTTACGATAAAGACACGTCGAACAAGGAGATAGAAGAGGATTTCCCCACCATATCGATCAATAACGTGAGCTACTTCGGCCGCGTCAAGACGACCCTTGCCGGGTGGGATTTGTTCGTTTCGGCATACCACGGCTTAAATCCCTACTACGTACTGAGAGAAGAAAACCGGGGCGGGACAACGTACACGATCAAGGAAAACATAAAAGTGGGCAATTATGCGGCGGGATTTTCCACTGCCTATAAGAAATGGGAGTTCCACGGCGAAACCCTTTTCAACTTCAGTTATGACAGGAAAGACGATCACTACTTCACCTTCGTGGGCGGCTTCACCTATACGATGGATACATGGGCCCGCAAGATTTTCATGGAGAAAATAGACATTACCATCGAATACGCCAACGAGGTCATCACCAAGAAGCAGTCCGCCGAAGGATATGTTGAAAGTTCGCGGAAGGGCAGGCTCGGGAAGAACGACATATTTGCCAGGATCAACTTTAAATACAATCAGGATCTGAGCTTCCAGTATATTTCCGATTTTGAACTTGATCCGTCGGGACGATACAACAAAATCCAGTCGGAATACAAAATCAGGCCGGGGCTCTTGTGGACCGTGGCGGCGGAATTCTTCAACGGAAAGGACGACAGCTACTACGGTCGCTGGGCGCGGAACGACCGGTTGATAACGGCGCTGAAATACAGCTTTTAGCGACACCTCACATGCGCGTACCTCAGGAGAGGGGAATCGAAAGATCCCCTCTCTTTTTATTTAAAATGATGTAATAACGTGATTTTCGTTCTTGTAAACAATAACTGTCGTCATTTGTCAGTATTATGCTGTTTTGATCTTCACTGCCCCGTCCGTCACTATCACACTTTTTACCAGACCATAATAATCTCGAATCCATTGATTATACTATCTCTATTGCTCTGCCTACGGGACATTGAATCAGCCACAGCAATTCTTATTCTCATTGACATATTCCTGAAACGTGTTATGTACACTAAGATCCTACACAACAACAAGGAGGGGAAAGACTATGGGTTATGAAGCTGTTTTAGTAGAAAAAAGGGAACAGGGGCATGTCGGCATAGTAACATTAAATCGTCCGGATGCACTCAACACGTTCAGTCTCGAGTTGGCACGTGATCTTAGTCAGGCACTTGTTGATCTGGACGGAGACAAAGAAGTGAGGGTAATCGTCATCAACGGAGCCGGCAAATGCTTTTCCGCCGGTATCGATGTGAGCCCGAGCGTCTTTGAAGCCATGACACCCTGCGAGTACTATGACTGGATTACTCTCATGGAGAAGGCCATCGTTACCATCTCAAAGCTCAAAAAACCTGTTATCGCATCTGTCCACGGATTTGCCGTCGCCAACGGCATAGGCATCGTGGCTGCAGCGGACTTGGCGATCGCTGAAGAAGGTGTCCGCTTTGGCGCAACGGCTATCAATGTAGGCCTTAACTGCATCGGTCCGCAGGTGGCCCTCTATCGCAATATCGGAAAGAAGAAAACTCTCGAACTGGTTTTGAGAGGAAATCTCATTCTCGCCGACGAAGCCCAGAGAATCGGCCTCATCAACATGGTCGTCCCCAAGGGTGCTCTCGAAGAAGAAACGATGAAACTCGCCAAAGAGCTCGCCGCGAAAAGCCCGCTTGCTCTGCAGAGTGCGAAAAAATCCTTCTATGACATGTCGGATCTCGAGTTTAATAAAGCCATGGAACTCGTCAACAATCAATTCGCGCTTCTCTGTTCGTTGGGAGATGCAACTGAAGGCATCAAGGCATTCAGTGAAAAGAGACAACCCGATTGGCAATTGAAATAGCCTCTCAAGCAGCTTCAGGTGAAATCAAAATCAAAGAGGGGGAATACTGGCGGGCAGTGCAGACCGGCACAGGATTCCCCCTTTTTACTTACATATTCTTCAGTTTTCAATGCCTTCATTACCGCAAGCGCACACTCTGTCTATCCTATGAACTGCTGAATGCTCTGTCTTGGGAAGCGCATTGATCACAATAAAAACCCAAGTTGTAATATTACATCGGGCTGTTGCCCAAATTCATTTTTCACTCGGGCTATGGAGCTTTTTGATAAATTGACAGCTTGTTTCAGGCAATTTCAAAACTCGACCTTTGCCCTGTGCCTTGCTGCAATTCCCGCCGCATCGGTAATGAGTTCGCGGTAGAACAGGGCTCTGATCACTCAATCAATATAAGGCCGATCCATGTTACTTCGTTATTCACAGGAAAGGTGACACCCCATCCCGCTTTCTCCGACGTTGCGATGACATCGATACCCATTGCCTCCATGGAGGGCCGGGCCTTAAAGGGAAACCGACATTTTGTACTTCCCTCAGCAATAATACATTCCTCACAGAGACGACAACACCCGCCGATAAATCCCGTGGCAAAACGGAAGCCCGCTTCGAATGCCGCTTTCTCTCCGCGGTTGACCAAATCATGGAGTTTATTCGCCGTGCCATATACATCAGGGAAGGTGTCGCCTATTCCTGCCGACAGCTTGATCAGCAGGGCGTTCGAGAAGAGTGACAACTCGGTTCTGAATTCCGCAACGGAAGGGACATATGGCGGGCACATGAGATTCTGCCCGTAACTGTCACAGCGGGGGACCTGACACTTCAACCGGACACGTTCATCGACAACGATGTCCTCAGCCTTGATAGGTTTTACGTCTGTGGCGCCGTTTTCCCGCAAATATGTGATAATGTCTTCAACCACGGCAACCATCGCCTTTACTGCCGGATATTCACATGCCCGATCCTTGTACTTGTTGCACTATCGAATTACATGAGATGATACAAACATACGTACAATCAGGCAAAGGCCGGCGATGAACGGGCAACAGCCCGGAGAGAGAGCAATGTCTCCCTGCCCCGGGCTGTTCCTCATAACGTGAATTATTCACATCCTGCAACAACCGCTCCCTTCAAGCGGGCGCAGCGTCGCAACGGTGAACGTTCCTGTCTAGACATCGGGCATGACGAGATATTTGCTCGCCACCCCTTCTGCCAGGGTATACGGGTCCGTTTCCTTCTTCAGCAACTTATCGGTCATCTCTTTCATTTCCCCACTCTCAACCAGTTTTGTTAAAATCGGATCAAGAATGGCTGATAGAAGGGCCTCGTTTAATTCAAGAACAGCCTTTCGCCGAATGCGGTCACCGAGAAGACCCTTTTCGATCAGGTTCTGATAATGCTGATCGATGGTATTAGTCATTTCATCGAGACTTCGTTGAAACGAGTCCATGGCGAAGATATTCTCCGCCCTGATAATGGGTGGCTTCCAACCGCCGGGGAATTTATCCACCATGCTGAGCATATAGACGAGTTCCCGATAGAGCTTTCCCGCACCTTCACGGTCTGCCTTATTGATCACGAAAATATCAGCAATTTCGAGAATACCCGCCTTTATCGCCTGGATTTCATCACCCATACCGGGAACGAGAACGACAACCACCGTGTGGGCATGGTTTATAATATCAACCTCCTGCTGCCCCGTCCCGACGGTTTCCACAATGACAAAATCTTTCCCCATTGCGTCCATGACGTGAATCGCGTCACCAACGGCTTTGGCCAATCCACCGAGAGCGCCTCGTGTGGCGAGACTCCTGACGAACACTCCCGGATCAGTGGCATGTCGCTGCATACGGATCCTGTCTCCGAGAATCGCTCCGCCGGTGAAGGGACTGGTCGGATCAACGAGAAGGACTCCCACCGTCTTGTTGCGCTTCCGCAGTTCCGCGACAAGACAGTCGATCATGGTGCTTTTTCCGGCCCCCGGCGACCCTGTAAACCCAATCACATGTGCTTTCCCCGTATGAGGGAAAATATGTTTGATCGAGTCCTTCGCGAGGGGGATTCGATCTTCGAGATTTCTAATAAGGCGGGAAGCAGCCCTGACGTCCCCTCCCCGCACTTTTTTGGTAATTTCCATCCAAATACTTCCTCTCTGTTTCTGACTCAGTATGAGAAACGGTCAAACTCAGGTCCTATTCCTTGACATTGGGAACAATATTTTCATTGATCCACTTAACAATATCATCGAGGGTAATACCGGGAGTAAAGATGCCTTTCAATCCCGCATCATAAAGCAACTGGTAATCCCCCTTCGGGATGATGCCACCACCGATTATCTGAATGTCATCGCCGCCAAGCGCCCTGATCTGCCTGACACACTCGGGAAACAGATACTTGTGTGCACCGGACATACAGCTCAGACCGACACAGTCGATATCTTCCTGAATCGCCGCAGCGGCGATCTGTTCCGGAGTCTGGTGACAACCCGTATAAATCGTTTCATATCCCGCGTCACGGAAACACCGCGCGAGAACACGCGCTCCCCTATCATGACCGTCGAGCCCCGGTTTAGCAACCATTATTCGAAGTTTTCTATTTGCCATGTGATTATCCTCCCTGAATCATTTCTTAGTACATTGCCGGATCACGGAATTCGCCGTAGACTTCACGGTAAACATCACAGATTTCCTGGACGCTGCAGAGGCTCTTCACCGCCTCGATGCAGTAAGGCATGACATTCTCACCCTTCTTACAGGCGTTCTTGAGGTCATCCAGGCTCTTCTTCGCTGCCTTGCTGTCGCGTTTTCTTTTTACTTCAGTCAAACGCTCAATCTGTTGCGTCTCAATAGCGTCATCTATATCAAGGAGAGGAATATCCTGCTCATCTTCGGTAACATATTTGTTCACACCGACCATGATTTTTTCATTGGAGTCGATCTGACGCTGGAATTTATATGCCGCGTCGGCCAGTTCCATCTGGGGAAATCCCTTGTGGATCGCTTCAATCATGCCACCCATATCGTCGATCTTGTGGATATAATCCCAGGCCTGCTCTTCCATCTCGTTGGTCAGCGCTTCCACAAAGTAGGATCCAGCCAGCGGATCGATCGTGTTCGCCGCGCCCGTTTCCTCCGCAATGATCTGCTGCGTTCTCAAAGCGATTTCAACTGCATGATCGGTGGGCAGGCACCAGACTTCATCGAGCGAATTGGTGTGGAGCGACTGGGTACCGCCGAGAACCGCCGCCAATGCTTCAGTGGCTGTCCGCACAACGTTGTTATAGGGCTGCTGAGCCGTCAGCGAGCATCCCGCCGTCTGGGTATGGAACCTCATCCACCAAGATCGCTCGTCTTTCGCTTTATAACGGTCACGCATGGCTTTCGCCCAGATCCTTCGAGCCGCCCGCAACTTGGCAATCTCTTCGAAGAAATCAATGTGGGAATTGAAGAAGAAGGAGAGTCTCGGTGCAAAGGAGTCCACATCGAGTCCTTTTCGCTTCAACACGTCCTCGACATACTCCATGCCGTCACGAAGGGTGAACGCCAGTTCCTGTACGGCTGTCGAACCTGCTTCCCTGATGTGATAGCCGCTGATGCTGATGGTGTTCCATCGGGGCACGAATTTCGTTCCGAACTCGACGGTATCGCTGATCAGCTTCACTGATGGTTCGGGCGGGCACATAAGCGTTTTCTGCGCGATAAATTCCTTGAGCATGTCGTTCTGTATCGTTCCGCCGATCTTCGTCAGGGGGATTCCTTTGATCTCCGCGGCGGCACAGTACATTGCCCAGAGGGCCGTTGCCGGGGGGTTGATGGTCATGGACGTGGTAATCTTGTCCATGGGAATCCCATCGACCAGGACCATGAAATCTTCCAGAGTATCGATGGCCACACCGCATTTCCCGCACTCGCCGCGTGCCTTTGGATCGTCCGTGTCATACCCCATGAGGGTTGGAAAATCGAAGGCGGTGCTGAGACCGGTCTGACCAGCCTTGAGCAACTGGTGCCACCGCTGGTTGGTGTCATAGGCACTTCCGAAACCGGAGAACATCCTGAATGTCCAGAATTTTCCCCGGTAACCCGTGACCTGGTTGCCACGAATGAAAGGATACTGACCGGGGTAGCCGATATCTTCTTCAAAATTGAGGTCCTTGATATCTTCAGGCGTATAGAGCCGCTTGATATCAAGGGACGAAACAGTGGTCCAGTCCTCCTTCTGATCGGCCCATTTGGCCACTGCCTTTTTTACTTCATCTTCCCATCTCTGTCTCATTCTGCTGGAACTCTCCAGCAACTCTTTCGCAAAGTACATCACCGTCCTCCTTTCAAACCCTTTTATTATGTTCTATGTATAAATGCGGCATTACCACCTCTCCCGCAAATTCAAGCAAACCATCCCTGACGTCGGTTCCTTGTTGCGATGCCACATCAAGATTGTGTCTCATAGTTCCATCAACCAAAGAGAAAGGTTCCGCTTTCAGGCTCCGGAACATGAAATTCACTTCATGACAGTTAACCGGGTGTGTGAATTTCGCACGCTACTGAGCATAAACGGAAATTATAGAATGGGTTTACCGATTGTCCCCCTGTCCAGCCTGTGGCTGGAATCGCCCGCACTACCGATATAACGGAACAGTATATTTGTCAAGCGAAAAAACTTTTGCTCTATCATTCCGTAATTATTAGATATATATACAACGGCGTCGCTGCGCGGGGCACCGGATACGCTACACATGGTAAACTTGTCTTGGATGCAGGGCATGAAACCATTCGTCCGCTTTCATTACAACACGGGCATGACCACCGGAGATTGCTGGTGACCGTCGGCATATGCAAGCTATCGGGGAAAAGCCCTATCAGCAATCGGAGTGTGTCCGTTTTTATTCAGCCTTTCTCTCATGTTGAAGAGCGAAAATGTTATCGATACGACGAGGATAAAATCGGATACTATCAGTGTTTGTTCCACCTTCACCGGATCGGTATGCCTTTTTATTATCGTTTCATGTGGAAGAAACGAAAAAACCTCATTGAATCGGAAATCTTTTGACAGATGCCGGCCGTTACTTGTAATAGAAATAGCAGGCTCGATCGTTGCGGGACTGCGGGGGGGCGTTAAAAAGACCCCCTCGCCCGTGAGAGACCGAAGGCAATGCAGGACTTCACATTCATTCAAGGGGGAACATATGGAAATTATGAGCAGCGCTTTTGAAAACGGGGGCATGATTCCGGATAAATATTCCTATGACGGACAGAACATGACACCTCCCCTGGAGTGGACCGATCCTCCGGCAGGCACCAAGAGCTTCGTCCTCATTTGTGATGATCCCGACGCGCCCATGGGAACATGGGTACACTGGGTCGTATACGATATCCCGGCAAGTATCGGCAAACTCCCGGAAGGCACACTCCCGGAAAAAAACCTGACAAGCGGCGGGAAGCAGGGAACGAATGATTTTCATAAAATAGGCTACGGCGGCCCCTGTCCGCCATCGGGCACTCATCGATACTTTTTTAAACTCTATGCCCTCGACACATTCACCGAACTTCAACCGGGCGCAACCAAGGCGCAACTCCTTCGAGCAATGAAAGGACACGTTCTCGAGGAGGCACAGACCATGGGGAAATATCATCGATAAGGGCTGCACCGAAAGCACCGAGCGAACGGAATCGGCCACTTCAACAATTACCGGACGTTTTTTCGATTATCATGATAACGAATTCCCGACCATATCGCCGGCTTTATCATGACGGGGCCCTCTCCGCCCGGCTCACCACGTCACTGGAACTTATGAAACGGTGCAAACTCTGTCCCCGTGAATGCGGCATCGACAGGCTTTCCGGTGAAACCGGTTTCTGTCGGACAGGGCGGCGGGCCCGGATAGCCAGTTACCACGCCCATTTCGGCGAAGAAGCGCCTCTCGTGGGCAGACACGGATCAGGAACGATCTTCATAAGCCATTGCAATCTCCTCTGCTCCTTTTGCCAGAATTTTGAAATAAGCCATCTCGGGGAAGGCAGAGAAGTCAAACCCGAACACCTTGCCGCGATGATGGTGCAACTTCAGGAAGAAGGGTGCCACAATATCAACTTTGTCACACCGACTCACGTGGTTCCACAAATCATCGAAAGCCTCATCATCGCCGTCGAACAGGGCCTTACCATACCGCTGGTATACAACTCGGGCGGTTACGACAAGGTGGAAACGTTGAAGCTTCTCGATGGAATCGTTGACATATATATGCCCGATTTCAAATTCGGAAATTCATCGTGGGCAGGCGAATTCTGCTCGGCGATGGATTATTTTGATGTGGCATCCGCGGCAATCACAGAGATGCACCGTCAGGTGGGGGATCTGGAAATAGGTGAAGACGGCATCGCCACCAGAGGGCTGTTGGTTCGGCATCTTGTCATGCCGAACGGCGTTGCCGATACGGAGAAGATTATGACATTTATCGCCACGGAGATATCACCCCATACCTATGTCAATGTCATGGATCAATACCATCCCTGTGGGCATGCCAGGGAAGATGGGCGCATCAATCGAAGGATCTCACCTGCCGAGTACACCCAAGCGCTCGGGGCCGCCAGGGATGCGGGGCTGACGCGGCTGGATTCGCCCCTTCGATTGTTCCGCTGGCGATGAACAGCCGTCGGTTCTTCTTTGTACGGATAAAATGATTTTTTCAGATAACGGTACTGGACGCAGTCAGCGTTTGTCGATGGTAATGCCCAGCTTCTCCATCTTGCTGTGAAGGGTGTTCCTGTTAATCCCGAGAAAGGCCGCCGCCGCTGATTTGATATAATTGGAACGGCGCATGGCGATCCTTATGAGTATTCCCTCGACCATACACAAAATGTCTTCATAAATGCGGCTTTTGTCATTATTGTCGGGATTCAGGATTGTCACGACATCTTCAAGTCTCTTTTCGAGAACGTTCTCTACGACGGAATAGGGTGCTGCATCTCCCCTTTCCCCCGACAATGACTCTTTCGCATTCCGAATATTCATGAAGAAAATATCCTTTCTATATACAGTCCGACGTTACGTTTACCGAGAGACTGCCATTCTCGTTTTTAAAACACTGGTAAGGGCGTACACGAAAACCTTCAGGCAACAAAGATCTTGACGTACAGTATGGCGGCCATGAGAAGGGCAATGACCCACGCCCCCACGATATCAGAACGCTTAACAGGGGGTTGGGCTATAATATTTCTCACTCTTTCCTCAACCTTGTCGCCATCGAGCTGTCCGACGATATCATCGACGAGACGGGAAAACTTCTCATATGAGTTCGATATAACATAAAATCCTTTTACCGTCGTCATTGCAAGATATGCCTTTTTGCCCACTATGACGGTGTCAACATTGGTAATATCGCCCCACCGGATGCTCTTTGTCTTGAAAAATTTCTTCAATGCAAGACCATCAGAACCGATGATAATCCTACGCATCCTTGCTTCAATGACAAAAAACACGAGCGGCACAAAAAAGAGTATGAGGATGATTCTTTCAGTGGGATGACTTTCGGTAAAAAGGGACATGACGATCAAAATAAACAGCAAGACCCCATCGAGGGTCAAGGGAATAAGGAATGATTGTCTTATTCTGTAGCTCTTTTCCATCATGGCAAACAATGAAACCGCCTTCGCCTCTACTGAGATTACTCCCTGATAAACGTTCCGCTCCTGCCGCCGCTTTTTTTTATCAGCCGGACATCGGTAATGGTCACCCGTTTATCGGCGGACTTGCACATGTCATAAATCGTCAAAGCCGCCGTACAGACGGCGGTCAACGCTTCCATCTCGACTCCCGTCCGGCTGAATGTTTTTACGGTAGCGTCAATCGTAATCTCCCCTGTATCGGCATGAATTGAAAATTGAACATCTATTCCCGTCAATTCGAGGGGATGGCACAGGGGAATCAGATCGCTGGTTCTCTTGGCCCCCATGACCGCGGCAATCCTGGCAACGCCAAGAACATCTCCTTTTGCCATGCCTCCGGCCTCGATTGCCTGCACCGTTGCGGGGTTCATGACCACCGTTCCTCTGGCCACAGCTTCCCTCAGGGTTGGTTCTTTGGAGGTAACATCAACCATCCGCGATTTATTCTTTTCATCCAGGTGGGTAAAGTCAGCCATGGGTATTCTTCAATTTCTCGTGTAGTGGGAAGACTGCTGCTCTCGGACTGGCAGAACTGAAAGTTGAAATTAGCACAGTTGACAATGCCCGTCAAGAACGTTGATATTTTATTTACAGGCAGAGCGAATCCAGCGAAACGAGCTGTGCAGTGACGGGTTCACCGTAAAACACGAGGGCCAGACGATCGAAGCGCTCCGATGTGTCCGTTGTCAGAAAGCACCTCGTTTGGTTCCTTGAAATCCTATCTTCAATATCAGAATGCCGAGCAAGGTACTCCTTGAATTTATCGGCCACTATCGGCCCCTGATCAAGAACAGCCACGGAGGACCCCGCCTGGCGAACAAACTGTTCATGCAGGATTGGATAATGAGTGCATGCGAGCAGGATCGCCTCGATCCCCCTGCCCTTGTTGAATAATTCTCGAAGATATTTCGAGATGATCATATCCGTTCCTTCCCACTCGGCTTCACCTGCTTCGATTATAGGCACCAACAGGGGGCAGGCCTGCTGATAGACACGGATATCCGGCGCCAGCGAGGTTATCTCTTCCACATAGATCCCTGACGCGACGACTCCTTCCGTCGCGAGTATCCCAATGCTACGCATTCCCTTCTCTACAATCTCCTCGGCACTGGGACGTATGACCCCCAGCACGCGCCGGTCGGGATAGGCTTCCGGAAGAAACTCCTGTTGAATTTTTCTCAATGCCCTTGCAGACGCCGTATTGCACGCAATGATAACAAGCGGGCATCCCCGGTGGAAGAGGTATTCAACCGCCTGTTTCGTGAATTCGTAGACCATTCGCTGAGACCGGGTACCGTAAGGAACTCGAGCGTTATCCCCGAGATAGAGGTAATCATAGTCCGGCATAACGCTGACGATGCTCTTCAGGACCGTCAGCCCTCCGAATCCCGAATCAAACACCCCTATCATTGATTGTCCTCACTCCCGGCATAGTTCGCGGCAAAATGGAATGAATGATACCATGAATAATCAGAAAAATCCTTGCCAAAAAATCATTTATCCAATAAAACACTTGAGACGGAGTGGCGTATGGCATGTCTTCCACGATCGCCATTCCCGCCGACGTACAGGCCCGCCCTCGATTCTCAACGATTCACAGACACGAAAAAGGGACATCGTTTTGATCATCAAAGTCGTAAGCAGCGCCATACTCGGGATCGAATCATACGCCGTCGACGTGGAAGTCGATATATCGCGGGGACTCCCGCAGTTTTCAACGGTGGGGCTTCCCGATACGGCGGTACGCGAAAGTAAGGATCGCATCAAGGCGGCGATAAAGAATTCGGGATACGAGTTTCCGAAATACAGAGTCACCGTCAACCTGTCTCCCGCGGACATCAAGAAAGAAGGAACGAGCTTCGATCTTCCCATTGCCGTATCGATTCTCGCCGCTGAAGAATGTATTACCCATGGAAATATCGGGAAGTACATGATCATAGGAGAACTTTCCCTTGACGGAAGAATCAAGGGGGTCCAGGGAATCCTTTCCGCGTCGCTTCTGGCAAAACAGTGCGGGATGAAGGGTATCATCGTCCCGCGGGAAAACGCGCCGGAAGCGGCCATGGTGGAAGGAATCGATGTTATCCCCGTGGAATATCTTCACCACGTCGTCGAGTTTCTCAACGGTATAAACACCATCGAACCTCTGCAGATCGATGCGGGCCTCCTCTTTACAAATGCGCTTGGGACAACCGATGATTATGCTGACGTGAGCGGTCAGGACCAGGCGAAACGGGCACTTGAGATTGCCGTGGCCGGTGGGCACAATATTATCATGATCGGCCCTCCCGGCTCAGGGAAGACAATGCTCGCCCGGCGGTTGCTGACCATCCTCCCAGATCTCACCTTCGATGAATCAATCGAAACAACAAAGATCTTTTCCGTTGCAGGACTTCTCACGAAAGAAGAAAATCTCATTACCAGGCGGCCCTTCAGGGCGCCCCATCATTCCATCTCCGATGCAGGGCTCGTCGGCGGCGGCCATAACCCGAAGCCGGGCGAAATCAGCCTCGCCCATAACGGAGTCCTCTTCCTCGATGAACTCCCCGAATTCAGGCGGAATGTCCTCGAGGCCCTCCGCCAGCCTCTCGAGGATGGTCATGTCACGATCGCGCGATCCTCAACAACGGTGACATACCCTGCCCGTTTCATGCTCGTGGCGGCGATGAACCCCTGCCCGTGCGGCCACTTCACCGATCCTCGCACGCCCTGTCAATGTTCCGCTCAGCAGATCCGTCAGTACCGATCAAAAATCTCCGGTCCTCTCATGGATAGAATCGACATCCATATCGATGTCCCCGGGATCAGATACCGCGACCTCAGCGGAAGGAAACGCGGCGAGTCGTCGCTTGCAATGAAAGAACGAATAACACGCGCCAGGGACATACAGCAGCGTCGGCTGAATGACCTGCCGACACGATGTAACGCCCACATGGCCAATAGAGAAATAAAGACATTTTGCGCCCTCGACGAGGAATCTCACCGCCTTGTTGAAATGGCCATGGATAAGCTCGGATTGAGTGCCCGGGCGTATACAAGAATATTGAAAGTGGCCCGGACCATCGCCGATCTGGACGGCGAGCCTCATATTCGGGCCCACCACGTGTCAGAAGCAATCCAGTACCGGACGCTTGATCGAGCCGTCATTTAACCGGCGATGGCATGTCATCGAAGATTTTCGATGGAGTTGTAAAAAGTCCCTTCAGCACATCATTTCGAACAAACGTGAGCTCTCTTTAAAATGTAAGGCTTTATAATAACAAGATTTCTCCCTAAATTCGACATGACAGGAACGGTGCTTATTGGCTTTTGCACGTCCATCAACCTTGACTCTCTGCGAACGGGCCAGCGACCCGAGCATGGCAACATTCGCACGGTCCGTGCCGACACCGCACATAGAGCGGCTACATATCGTGGTTGGATTTGTCACATTATGAAGCTGGTGGCGTGCGTTCAATGAACATATCCGCCGGATTCCCATCTCCAACCGGCATACATTCATCTCGGGGTGTTTTCCGACAAAACAACAAGTGCCGGATATCCTGCACTATTATTTAATGCCCTCAGAAATGGATTCATCGCCGCGAAATATTTGTGGCATCGATCTTGCAAAATTAAGATATTCCGCTGAATTCAAAGAATCGTCGTACGGAAGGATATGATTATGCAATGTTTCGGTTCTCGTGAACTTGTCGACAACGTCATACGCCAGGATCTCTGCATCGGATGCGGAGCATGCAACGACCTTTGTCCCTACTTCAGATCGAGGAAGGGCACAACCGTCATGCTCTTTCCCTGCACCATAGCAAAGGGAAAATGTTTTGCTCACTGCCCAAAGGCGGAGGTAGATCTTGACGAGCTGTCAACGACCTTCTTTCACCAGCGGTATGGCACCGATCCACTAGGCCATTACGACGCCATCATGATGTCCCGGGCCGGGGCCAACGCCGGGACAGCGTCGTTTCAGGCGGGTGGAACCGTCTCAGCCCTTATGCGCTTCGCCCTTGAGAGGCATTATATCGACGGCGCCATCCTCACTGACAGGAAGGGAATCGTGCCGACGCCACGGTTCGTAACAGAACCGGTCGACGTTCTCGCCTGTGCTTCATCAAAGTATGCCGCCGCACCTACCGTGGCGGCAGTGAACAGGGCCATACGGAAAGGGGACACCAACATCGGTATTGTAGCCACCCCCTGCCAGGCCCTTGCCATTTCAAAGATGAGATCAAACCCCCTGAATGATCATTCGTTCATAGATCCCGTCGGGCTGGTCATCGGCCTGTTCTGCACGTGGGCCCTCGATATGCAGGCATTTGAATCCTTTCTGTCTCGGCGTATCGATATATCGACCATTAAGAAGATAGATATACCGCCACCACCGGCGGACATTATGGAAGTTTTCACCGACAAGGGGAAAACAGAGTTTCCGCTGACCGAAATCAGGCAACTCGTACCCGAGACATGCTCGTACTGTATCGATATGACTGCCGAGTTTTCAGACATTTCCGTAGGCGTCGTGGAGGGACAGACTGACGTGAACACCCTCATCATCAGAACCGACCGGGGACGGGAACTCGTCGAAGAAGCGGTTTCGGCGGAATACCTCGTTCTCTCCGATATGCCCGGAGAAAAAGTGGAACACCTGAGATGGGCGGCGGGAAACAAAAAGAAACGAGGGCTCGCAAAAGCAAAGGAAAAGGCCATTATCAACAAGCCGGCAGGAACGGGTATTTCCTATCTCAGAATAAATGATGAAACACTCAACACAATCTGTCCGTAACAGAGGGAGGTAAGCATGTCATACCTTATAGATAATCGCGAAGGGGTTCAGCACCTCCTCATGGGCAATGAAGCCATTGTTCGTGGAGCACTGGAAGCGGGTGTCAATGTTACTGCGGGATATCCGGGAACGCCTTCGTCAGAAATCATCGAGGCGTTTTCAAAGATAGCCGGTGATCGCAATATCTACGCGGAGTGGTCAACCAACGAAAAGGTTGCCATGGAAGTGGCGGCGGCGGCATCATTTGCCGGACTTCGATCTCTCTGTGTCATGAAGCAAAACGGCGTCAACGTGGCATCGGACTTTCTGCTCCATCTGGCAAGTTCCGGAACGCGGGGCGGCATGCTGCTGGTAACCTGTGATGATCCGGGAGCACTGTCCAGCGTCAACGAAGGCGAGTCACGGCTCTTCGCGAAACTGGTGGAGATACCCCTTCTCGAACCGGGCGATTTTCAGGAGGCCAAGGACCTTACCACATGGGCCTTCGGACTTTCCGAAAAAATCAAAAATATAGTCATGATACGAAGCGTAACCCGCATGTCTCACGCAAGCGGGAATGTCACATTCGGCCCCCTCCCAGAAACGGTTCCTCACGCCGAGTATTCCTGCGACGGCCCCCTTCTCGACACGGAGACGGGTCCCGTGATCAGCATGATTCTTGCCGCTCCGGAGCTTCAGCACGGACCACAGCAGGAGAAACTGGAAAAAGCGGCCCGCCTCTTCGAGGATTGCCCCTTTAATACCTACACGGGACCGGAAGCCCCTGAACTGCTTATCGTCACCAGCAGCGCCTGCAACTTGTACGTCAGGGAAGCCGTTCATCTCCTGGAAATCGATGATCGCGTCGGTATCCTCAAACTGGCGACGACCTGGCCGTTACCGCCCAACCTGATCAAACAGAATCTCATGCGGGCGGACAGAATCTTCGTCGTAGAAGAGGTGTTGCCAACCCTCGAGGGAAATATCAAGATTCTCGCCGCCGACATGGCGCCGGAGACGGGCATCAAGACCTTTTACGGAAAGCACTCAGGCCACATACCGTCGGTGGGAGAACTTAATCCGGACATCGTTGTCTCGGCGCTTGTCAGAATTCTGGACATTGACTACCGGCCCGCCGACGCCACGTTCGAATACGAGGCGGCGGCACTGGCCGACACGATGGCGCCGAACCGGGGCATGACGTTCTGCCCCGGCTGTCCTCACCGGGCGTCGTTCTGGTCGATTCATCATGCCATAGCGCTGGACGGCAGGAACGGATTTGTCTGCGGCGATATCGGCTGTTACGTCATGGGAACCCTTCCCAGCGGCTACAGCACCGTCAAAACGCTTCATTCAATGGGATCGGGAAGCGGGCTTGCCAGCGGATTCGGCAAACTGAAACAGTTCGGCCTTGAGCAGCCTGTCCTTGCCGTCTGCGGCGATTCCACATTCTTTCACGCGGCTATGCCCGCCCTTGCTAATGCCATCCACCACAAATCGCCTTTCACGCTCATGCTTCTCGACAACAGGGGAACCGCCATGACGGGATTTCAGCCTCATCCGGGATCACCGGTGGATGTAATGGGCGAACCGGCCCAGGCAATCGACATCGAAGCAATCTGCCGGGCCATGGGAGCAAAGGTTGAAATTGCCGACCCCTTTAACCTTGAGAAAACACAGGAAATGCTGAACCACCTCATGGAACATGGAGAAGGGGCAAAGGTTCTCATTCTTCGCCAGGCCTGCGCCCTGAGTCCCGAACGGCGGGGAAAGAAAAAATTTGACGTGTCCGTTGATGAAACCATCTGCATCGGCGAAAACTGCGGCTGCAACCGTCTCTGTACCCGCATATTCGGGTGTCCCGGCATTACCTGGGACAACGACAAAAAGGTAAGCCGCATCGATACGATCATATGCGCCGGGTGCGGCGTTTGTGCCGACATCTGTCCCGTCGGAGCGATACGGAAAAAGGAGGTCGCATAAACCATGAACAGCACTCGCCTGAGCAAAGATCCTTACAGCGTTATCATCACCGGCGTGGGGGGACAGGGAAATGTCATGGCCTCCCGCGTCCTGGGGAGCATGCTTGTGAACAACGGCTTCTCGGTAACAATCGGGGAAACTTTCGGAGCGTCACAGCGGGGAGGATCGGTCATGAGCCACCTGCGGATTTCAGAGACATCAAGCTGGAGTCCTCAGATTCCGAAAGGAACGGCAGACATCATCGTATCGCTCGAACCGATCGAGGCGGTAAGGGTTCTGGCGGCATACGGAAACCCCGGAGTCATTCTGCTGAGCAATACGCGCCCCATTTTTCCGGTGAACGTCATAAAAGGAGATGCGGCATATCCTTCCGTGGAGGAATTGAAAAAATCGGTACGGCGTTTGATCCCTCATTCGATCTTCATCGAGGCCACCGAAGAAGCTCTTAAAATGGGGAACCCGATCCTTGCCAACATTATCATGCTGGGAGCCGTCGTCGGGCTGAATATCCTACCCATTACGAGAGAGAATTTCCGGACCGCCATCGGGGAACGGGTATCACCCGATACGGTCGATCTGAACATGGACGCCTTCGATCTGGGATCAAGGCTGGGTCAGCAGTAACAGACCGTAGAAAAATCCCTCCGGGATGCGGTTCAAAAATGTCCGCATGAAAGACTCCCGGAAGCCTGAAGAGCAAGCCGTCGTTCTTATAGTGCGTCGCCAGCTTGCCACCGCAAATCTTTCGCCCTTATGTTATTTTTTTCTGCTCCGTCTCCTTGACGGAGGCAGTTGATCTTACGGTCCTCACGCCGAACCAGACCTTTTTTATTCAGACGAATCCCTGACCCTCTTCGAGAAAAATCAATACATTTTTACGCGCATCATCTTGATGTCAAAAAAGTTTAGTGGTAGAGTGATGCATTGTTTTTTGCGATACGATGGGGTATGTGGATAGTCTTCACGATGTTGAAGACGTCGTTATGGAGTTTTTCTACCCGCGGGGCAGTCTCTGATCAACCGCGATAAATAGAATAAGGAGGGTGGACCTGCTCATGGAAATTAAAATTAGGACAGCGGCTCCGGGACAGATGAAACAGAAGCCGACGGATGAATCCCAACTGGGATTCGGAGGAATTTTTACGGATCATTTCTTCATCGTCGAATACACGGAGGGAACGGGGTGGCACGATGCATCGATCGAACCGTATCGGCCGTTGCCCCTTGACCCCGCCGCCATGTGCCTCCATTACGGCCAGCTTATTTTCGAAGGAATGAAGGCATATCGCGGGAAGGACAATTCGATCTATCTCTTTCGGCCGGACATGAATATCGCACGGATGAATGCCTCTGCGGAGAGGCTGGTTATGGCCACGATCGACCCCGATCTTTTCAAGGAAGGCCTGACGAAGCTCGTCCTCCTCGAGAAAGACTGGATACCCCGCAGCAGCGGAACGTCCCTTTATATACGGCCGACGATGGCGGCGACGGAAAAGGCGCTTGGCGTCCACCCATCTTCCGAATACCTGTTTTATATAATCCTCTGCCCTGTCGGCGCATACTACCCCCAGGGATTCAGCCCAACCAAGATCTACGTGAGCGAGGAATTCGTCAGGGCGGTCCGGGGCGGCGTCGGCTACTGTAAGGCAGCGGGGAATTATGCCGCAAGCCTCTACGCCGCTGAAAAGGCAAAAAAAATGGGATACACCCAGGTTCTCTGGCTTGATGCCGTCGAAAAGAAATATGTCGAAGAGGTAGGAACCAGCAATATCTTCTTCCTTATCGATGACGAACTGATCACGCCGCCACTGTCGGGAAGCATTCTCCCCGGCGTCACCAGGGAGTCGGTCATCCAGATGGCACGGCACTGGGGAATGACCGTGTCGGAACGGCCATTGTCGATGGACGAGATACTCGACGCCCATGCAAAGGGAACCATCCGTGATTGTTTCGCCTCCGGAACTGCTGCCATCGTTTCCCCCGTGGGACAGATCTATTTCAAGGGAAAAGAATACGCAATCAATAACGGGGAAATCGGCGAATTGACGAAACGGCTCTACAACGAAATACTGCAGATCCAGTATGGCGAGAAAGACGACCCCTTCGGCTGGAGGGTAAAAATCGCCTGATCATGACACTGCGTCGCCTGTTGCCGACTTCTCGGTCGTGACGGAGGTAACAGGCGATGTCAACTGCCCCGGAGAAAGACATGATGGAAATCGCCGCCCCGACATACATAACCGCACGGTGGCGGTTGATTCGCGAGTTCAATCTCCGCACACAGAACCAGTAATCCACAACGATGTTTACAAGCCTGTTGATAAACCTGTTGGCGGATTTTAAAAATGTACTGTTGTTTTTGATTTATACCACTTTGCATACGACTTGGGCACACAATATGTTTTATATATTCAGGCAGTTACGTTATTTACTATTAATTCCCGCACGTTGCCTCGCCACCGATCAGAGCTATCAACTGCTTTTGCTACAAAAAACCGCTCACTATCGTCGTCATAGGTTGAACCGGCATATCGCGTGGTTTGGTGCGGCCATGATCCTGCTGTGGTGCTGCCCCGTCCACGCCGGTGATCCGGCCCTGGCGGATGTGACACAACAGATTCAGGAACGCTACGAGCAGACACACGACCTCGATGCCTCTTTTACCCAGCAGGCAACGATCAGATCAATCAACCAGACAGTAACCGAAACGGGCCATCTGTACTTCAAAAAACCTCACCGGATGCTCTGGGATTATCATACGCCATCGCCCAAAAAGCTGGTCATCAATCCCGACAAGGCGTGGCTGTACGTGCCGGAAGACAATCTTGTTTACGTTCAGGATGCCCGGAAGATCCTGTCATCGAAGATGACGGTGCGGTTCCTGATGGGTGTCGGAAAGCTTCAGGATGATTTTCAGATCTTCTTTGCCGACCCTGGTCGGACAGGTGAAAAAAACACCTACATTCTCCGCCTGGTCCCCCTAACCAAGGATATGGGCATCGACGAACTCTTCATGACAGTGGACGGCACCACATTCTTCATTACGGATTTCAGTTTTTCCGACATATATGGAAACACAACAGCCCTGTCCTTCACAGACATAACAACCAATATAAACCTCCCCGATAAGATCTTTGCGTTCACACCCCCGCCGGGCGTTAATCTCTACGAGGTGCCGTGAGGCCTCGCTGCCGCCTTTCTCTCTGAGACCGTATCCCCGGCATCCCGCCTCTTTTTGAAAGCTTTGCATGTCTTCATTTTATGTCATTCCGAGGAGCAATAGCAGCGAGGAATCTTAATGATATCAAGATATTCAAGATTTCTCCCCTTGGTCAAAATGATACACGTCGACATTGTACAAAGCTTTCTTTTTCTACGCCTGGACGGGAGAGAAAAACATCGTTATTTATGACGGAACAGATAAAAAATAAAGGAAAGGAGCGCGCTGACAATAAGGCAGGTCGTTATGGGGAAATAAAAAGAACCCTTCTTCCCCTTGACGAAAATATCGCCGGGGAGACGGCCCAGCCACGGTATCTTATCCCCCGCAATCAGAATCAGTCCGACACCGGCCACAACGAGGCCGATGATGATGAGAATCTTACCGAACTGTGAAAATTCAGGCATGCATCAACCTCCTCACGCCCCTTCCCTATCACATCCGCAGTTGGTTCTCAACAGCCCCTTGCTGCTACGTCCACTGGAACGGCTCCTCCCTGTCAAAATCGGGGACAAGCCGACTCCCGTCGCTTACCTCCTGAACGAAGATATTCCGAAAGCCCATATCGAGAGCCCTGTCGATTACCTTTTCGTACTCAGTCGCAGTGATCGTTCTGCCAAGAGACGGATGATCCGCAACGGGACGAACGGGGCTGTACTGGGCCATGATACTGATCGGGACGGAAAGAGAGATATGGTCCCTGATCAACCGAAGGACATTGATACTGTTTCGGATGTCTCCCGGAAGAACCAGATGACGGATAATGACACCCCGCCGGGCAACGGGGCCCTCCATTTCGAGAACGTCGCCGGCCTGCCGGACCATTTCTCCGATTGCCCGCACGGCATAGCGGTGATAATCTTTAACTCCTGCATAACGCAGGGAAGCATTGCCGTCGCCGTATTTAAAATCGGGAAGATAAATATCCACCACACCGTCAAGCATCGTCACAATGTCAGGGAGGTCATACCCGCCGCAGTTGTAGACGAGAGGGAGATTCAGTCCTCTTTCACATGCCCGGCCCAGGGCTTCAATGAGCGGAACAACCTGGGGGGTCGGGGTCACCGCTTCAATGTTGTGGCAGGACTGTTCCTGAAGGCCAAGCATCATCCGTGAGAGCTCATCAACGGTCACCTCTTTCCCCGCCATATCGTGACTGATCTGATAGTTCTGGCAATAGACACATCGAAGATTACAGGACGAGAAAAAGACCGTACCGGCACCGTTTGTTCCCGAGAGGGGAGGCTCCTCTCCGAAGTGAGGCAGGGCATGGCTTATCCGCAGGGTTCGGGAAAGCCGGCATACCCCGAGGCTTCCCTCCAGCCGGTTCACCCGACATGCTCTCGGGCAGAGGGTACATTCCTTCAGACGAGACCGCAACAGGTCATGCAGCCTGTCCAACCTTCCCGTCTTGAAGAAATTCACGTATCCCGGAGTCATGTTACATGGGGTGAACAACATTTCGAATCTGTCCGCTCTCGATCATCTCGAGAAATTCTTCACCGAGATGAGCCGACAGTTCAACTGCCCGCCGCCAGTTCTTGATCCTCATGGCGGGATTATTTACATATTCTTTGAAGTCATTCCTGTCGGGTATTTTTCCCCGGGGCATTTTCTTTACAAACGACTCGGAGGGATGAATTATCAGGACATTGTCCAGAAACTCCTGTTTCGGCTGTCGATATCTCAAAGATTTATCCAACCATCCCGGGATTATTCGCTCCTGATGATGAAAAAACAACGTCACATCGCCACTGTCGGCACTGTAGCGTTGATTGATATGATAATCGGTCAGACCTCCATCACGATAGGTACCGTTCGGAGCGCCATAAATGTTCTTTACACCGGCAACAACAAGGGGGATCGCCCCCGATGCCAGCAGGGCATGTTTAAAATTCGCCTCATGCAATTTGACCGTTTGCCCGACATATTCGTCTTGAAGACAAAACCGTGGCGGAATGGGCCCGTTATAAAAAACCACCCGTTCAAAGAAACCGTTGAGCCATGACATATTCATCGCATTGGCGAGGAAACTGAAGGCAAGGCCCAATCGCTGCACCGTCGCAGCATCATAACCGGTAAGGTTTTTCGCCCGAGCTGTTACAATGGCCAGCCGATAGGAACTGTTCGCCAGGGCAAACGGGATGGCGTCATGTTCAACATAGGTATCGATAAGGTCGCTCAGTGACTCGAGGACTGACCTGGGGGTAGCGGCCCGGTCAAAAGTCATGGCGATATAGCCTTCTATCAACGAACAGTAACTCTTGACCGCTTCAGGTTGAACCCATGCGGCAAATCTGAAGGCCCCTGCCGATGAGCCCGCCAGGAGAAGTGGGCCCCTCTGTCCCAGCACCTTCTGCTGAAGAAGGGTCATGTCAAACCCGCTGGCAATAAGCCATCGCGGCCCCACACCGGGACCGACGTATGTCCGTACCGCATCGAGGGAAAACCCGCCATCCTGTATGAACGTGAAGACATTCTTGCCCGCTCTGACTATCAGATCACCCACGTAACCCCTGTACACTCCCCTTCCTTCGCCACTATGCCCTTGGGATGTCTCAACAAAGTGAATCCCCCGTCCTTGACAGACGTATAAGAACCGATTATAAGATTGTGATGCCGAATCGAGTGATCGTCTCCGTTCCATGATGGGCCTGCCGCAACCATCAGTCCCACCCCGGCGGGGACCGCTGTATTACTGGCAAAGAAAATAAGAAAAATCAACACTATTTTAATACATCAATGAGAAAAAGAAAGGAACGATGGATGAGTATTCATGATCAGGTCATCGAAATCGCCAAAAACGCACGATCGGCGGCAAACAGGCTGGCAACCATGCCTTCAGAGATCAAAAACAGGGCCCTTCGTGAGATGGCGGACCGGCTCATCAACGAGAAGGAACTGCTCATCGCTGAAAATGAAAAAGACCTCGCCTACGCCCGGCAGAAAGGAATGTCAAGAGCCCTGATAGACCGGCTGACCCTGAACAAAACAACCGTCGGCGCCATGGCCGGCGGCTTGAGAGAGGTGGCGGCCCTTCCTGACCCTGTCGGAAGCATCACGTCCATGTGGCGGCGCCCCAACGGCCTTCTCGTGGGACGCATGCGGATACCTCTCGGTGTCATCGGCATCATCTACGAATCGAGGCCGAATGTCACGGCAGATGCCGCCGCGCTCTGCCTGAAATCGGGCAACGCCGTTATCCTCAGGGGAGGATCGGAAGCAATCCATTCGAATCTTGCCATTGCCGGCATTCTCAGGGAAGTGCTGGCCTCGACGGGCATCCCCGACACGGCCATACAGGTTATCCCCACAACGGACCGGGAGGCGGTCAACGTAATGCTGACTCTCGAAGAGTACATTGACCTTATTATCCCCCGAGGGGGGGAGGATCTGATCAGGGCCGTAGTGAATCGTTCGAAGATTCCCGTCATCAAACATTATAAAGGGGTCTGTCATATCTTTGTCGATGCGACGGCGGATATCGACATGGCAGTCACGCTCTCCATGAATGCCAAGACCCAGAGACCCGGTGTGTGCAACGCCATGGAAACCCTCCTGGTTCACAAGGACATCGCCGGATCGTTTCTTCCCCGGATCGTCCGGGAACTCCGAGAGGCAGGCGTCACGCTGAAAGGATGTGAAAAAGCCCGGGCTATAATAGGTGACATGGAGGCGGCGACTGAAGCCGACTGGTATGAGGAATACCTCGACCTGATTCTGGCAATCAGGGTAGTGGACGATCTGAATGAAGCGATCGCCCATATTGAACGATACGGATCGCTCCATACCGAATCGATCGTCACCAGGGACTACAAGAACTCCCAGCGATTCCTCAATGAAGTCAACTCATCCACCGTTGTGGTCAATGCCTCGACACGGTTCAGCGACGGCTTTGAGCTGGGCCTGGGGGCGGAAATCGGCATCAGCACGACCAAGCTTCACGCCTTCGGGCCGATGGGGTTGGAAGAACTGACAACGACAAAATTCATCATATACGGCGACGGACAGATCAGAACATGAAATGGGGATTGTTCGGCGGGACATTTGATCCCATCCATATGGGGCACCTGAGATGCGCCGAAGAAGTTCGCGAACTCTTCCATCTCGACCGGGTCGTCTTTATTCCTACCGCCCGGCAGCCCCTGAAGACCGACCAGGATATAGCCCCGTATGACCACCGTGCCCGGATGGTACAGCTCGCCATCGACGATAATCCGGAATTTGCCCTGTCCGACATTGAACAGCAGCGGGGCGGCACGTCCTATTCAATCGACACGGTCACCTTTTTCCTGAACGATGTTCCGAAAACACGTGAGCTTTATTTTATCGTCGGACAGGACGCGTTTCACCGGATTCAAGAGTGGAAAGACTGGGAAGAACTGCTGCAGCGCTGCCATTTCATTGTTATGACAAGGCCGGGGTATGAAACGGTGGACCTGCCGTCGATCCTCCCGGAGCGCACCGCCGCGGGCTATGTCTATGACGATCGTTCCGATGAATTCACCGGCCCCTCGGGAACGTCGATCTACTTCCGGCGCCTCACCTTTCTGGAGATATCATCAACGGAGATACGGGCCAGACTTATGAAAGAGCAGTCCATCCGATACCTCGTCCCCGAGGCTGTTCATCGGTATATTGTCATGAACGGCCTCTATAAAACACCATAACTCTCTTCCGGGACATCCCGGTCCACGGAGCAAATCGTGCCATATGACCACGGGGAAAAAGCAGGAAACAAAGGGGACGTGTGGAAACATGTGATCCTCCTGTCTGTCATGGCAAAAATCCTCCCCCGCCGGCCGGCGGGGGAGTTCCGCTATTTCGAGACTCATTGCGGAAAGATGTCATATCTCCTCTCGCCCGGGGGAGAATGGCGGGAGGGCATCGGAAAAGGCTCTAACCCCCGCAATGACGCTGCAGACCACCCCTATTTTCAGCTCCAGGATTGTCCGGCAGAAATCGGATCGATGTATCGTGGTTCGTGGAGTCTGGTGGCGGCATATCTCAGGAGGAAGGGATACCCGTTTCGATTCACCCTCTGCGATACATCAGACGACGTGGGACAGTCTGTCCTGGCATATGCGCCGCGTCCGGCGGAAGCTATTGAGTTTCTGTGCACCGACGGTTTTACGGCGTTGAAGCGGTCTCTTCACCGGCAGGGTCTGATCTTTATCGATCCTCCGTACACCCCTCCCAAGGTGACCCATGACTGGAAGCACGCCTCCGACATGGCGGCAGTTCTCGCACGGTCGTCACTCCCCTTTCTCATCTGGTATCCCCTGGTTGACAAAGACCATCCGCAGATGCTGGTAGATAATGGGAGATCACCGGGATACGAAGTTCAATGGAAGAGGAAAGGGGGAAAAATCAAAATGGCCGGTGCGGGCATGGTCATGGGAAATTGCGGATCGTTGTTCGACAGCGCGGATTTCACGTTCCTGAAGGGGATGGCGGTGCGCCTGGGCGGCGGTTTCCATGTCAGGGAGGCCCTGTCCGTCCATTCGAAAAACACCTCGGACGGTCTCATTACCTGAAGAACATGTCATAGAGGGTCAGCATAATTTCTACGAGTATCAAAATAACGATATACCACTCGACGCGAAGGGTTCGTTTGGCCTGCAACATATCAAGCAGGGTCTGAGCTGTTTTCGATATGAGTTCCAGCTTCCGCTCAAGGGCAACATGACGTTCCCGGAGCTCGTATTCATCCTCAAGACGGGCGTAGAGCCGTTCCAGATCGGACCGCTCCCAGAGAATCTCCGGTTTCTCACCTACCTCGACTCTCCCAACCGTTTTGTGCTGTATAAGCAGCGTGCTCCCGATATGATGGAGAAGCTCCCGGTTCGCGTAACGGCTTTTCCCCTCGTACTGCAGTGACGCCGCAAGCGGTTCGATTCGATCGAACACCCCGGCGACACGTTCCTCGTAATAGGCAAGGACAACACTTTCGGCAAGGATCTGGGCAACCACCTGAATTCGTTCAACAGAGAATCCACTCAGCATGATCACGCCGTCCTTATCGATATATTCCTTGCCGCTTTGTTCCCATGAGAGTTCGGCGTGTTCATGCTCCGGCTCATCAAAGGGTTGACGAACCATGGAAGCCATGTGGGTAAGAAAAGCAGCCTCTTCAACGGGGGCAATGTTGAACAGCACAACGGCGCCCCACCGGAACAGGACGGCACATCCGTCATCTCCAGCCGGTATAGTCAGCGGTGATTCGGCAAGACACCGCGTCGTTTCCAGGGCGCGAATGTCAAGCCGTTCGCCGAGGAAAAAGGACCGTACCGAGATGGTCTGCCGGTTTGAAAAAAGAGCTTCATCCATGGGCACATCCTGTAGCTTCTGAATGTTACGTAAATAATACCTTTCTGAGGAATGACCCTGTCAGCGACTGTTCCACCGCCGCCACTTCTTCCGGAGTTCCGGCTGCCACGATGTGCCCTCCCCGCTGCCCCCCCTCCGGGCCGAGATCGATCACGTAATCCGATGATTTTATCACGTCCAGGTTGTGTTCGATGACAACAACCGTATTGCCCATATCGACGAGCCGCATCAGAACTTCAAGGAGTTGATGGATGTCGGCAAAATGCAATCCGATCGTCGGTTCATCCAGAATATACAGGGTGTTGGTCGTCATCTTCTTTCCCAGTTCCCTCGCCAGCTTCACCCGTTGAGCCTCTCCCCCGGAGAGCGTCGTCGCCGACTGACCTAATCGAATATATCCGAGACCGACATCGAAGAGAAGCTGGAGCTTCGACTTTATGATGGGGATGTTGTCAAAAAAGGAGAGGGCCTGCATGACCGTCATGTCGAGAACTTCCGCAATATTTTTACCCTTGTATCTCACATCGAGGGTATCGGCATTGAACCGCCTGCCCCTGCAGACGTCGCAGGTGATGTATACGTCGGGGAGAAAGTGCATTTCAATCTTCTTCAGCCCGTCGCCCTGGCAGGCCTCGCACCGTCCCCCTTTTACATTGAAGCTGAACCGGCCCGGCTTATACCCGCGGACCTTCGATTCGGGAAGCTGACTGAACAGGTCCCGTATATATGTCAACACACCGGTATAGGTAGCGGGATTTGACCGGGGCGTCCGCCCGATCGGCTGCTGGTCCATCGTAATAATCCGTTCGATACCGCCGAGATCCCGAATTTTCTTTATTTTGCCGATCTTACCGCGGTACTTGTTGAGTCGCCGGCGCAGCACTTTGTAGAGTGTTTCGATGACCATGGTGCTTTTCCCCGACCCCGACACGCCGGTGACGCAGGTAAAAAGCCCCACGGGAATCTTGATCTCGATGTTTTTCAGATTATTTTCCGAGGCACCTTCCATGATGATGAACCGTTCTGGATGATTGCGGCGGCTCTTCGGCAGGGGAATAGAGAGCCGGCCGGAGAGATATCCTCCGGTGAGAGAACCAGCGGATTGACAGACATGCTCCGGAGTCCCCTGTACGACCACGTGGCCGCCATGAACTCCCGCACCGGGACCAATGTCGATAATGTGATCGGCGGCATGCATCATCTCCGTGTCATGTTCCACCACCAGGACAGTATTTCCCATGTCCCGGAGCCGCTTGAGGGTTGAAATGAGCCGGGCATTATCCCGGGGATGGAGCCCCACCGTCGGTTCATCAAGGACATACAGGACCCCGACGAGGCCCGAACCGATCTGCGTTGCCAGGCGGATCCGCTGCTCTTCTCCTCCAGAGAGGGTCCCCGCCGATCGCGCAAGGTCGAGATAATCCATCCCTACGTCAACGAGAAATCTCAGTCGTTCCCTGATCTCTTTCAAGATTCGTCGAGCGATGGTGAATTCATGTGAGGGGAGCCTGAGATTTTCGAAAAAAGCCTGGCATTCTCCAATCGACATCCGACAGAGGTCGTAAATCGTGTAACCGTCAACGGTCACGTGAAGGCTTTCCGGCCTCAACCGGCCGCCGTTGCAGGCGGGGCACTCCGTTACGTTCATATACCGGGAGAGATCATGCCGTACATCGTTCGAATCGGCTTCCATATACAGCCGCTGCAATCTGCTCATAACCCCTTCGAAGGGCTTTGCATAAAAAAATCTCCGGCCGCTTCTGTCGAGATAGAACTGAATTTCCTCACCTCCCGACCCATACAGCAGCACCGTTCGTATCGTTTCGGGTAATTGATTGTACGGGGTGTTGATATCAAAGGCGTAGTGATTGGAAAGGGATTCCAGCATCTGGTGAAAGAAAAGGGACTTTTTCCCATCCCAGGGGGCAATGGCTCCCGCTCTAATGGAAAGGCCCGGTTCGGGGACGATGAGTTGCTCGTCAAAGTATATCTTGGTCCCCAAACCGCCGCATTCGGGACAGGCACCATAGGGGCTGTTGAAAGAAAACATCCGGGGAGACAGCTCGGCGATGCTGATGCCGCAATCGTCACAGGCAAATGCCTCGCTGAATATAACCTCATCGCCGTCAGCGATCTGAACCTTGATGAGGCCGTCGGAGAGCCCGAGCGTCATCTCCACCGAATCCCTCAGGCGCTGCCGTATCCCTTCTTTGATGATCAGGCGATCGACCACCACATCGATATCGTGACGCTTGTTTTTATCCAGGGCGATATCTTCCGAAAGATCGCGAATGACGCCGTCGACCCGAACCCTGACAAACCCTTCTTTCCGAAGTTTTTTAAGTTCTTTCTGAAACTCACCCTTTTTCCCCCTGGCCACCGGGGCGAGGATATTTATTTTCGTATTCTCGGGGTAGGACAGTATTGTTTCGACCATCGTGTCAACGGTCTGCGACCTGATCTCTTTGCCGCACCGGAAACAATGAGGCACGCCGATCCGCGCGAAGAGGAGACGGAGATAATCATATATTTCCGTCACCGTTCCAACAGTGGACCGGGGATTCTGGCTTGCTGTCCGCTGTTCTATAGCAATGGCCGGAGAGAGACCCTCGATAGATTCAACATCAGGTTTGTCCATCTGTCCGATGAACTGACGGGCATAGGTTGACAGGGATTCGACATATCGCCGCTGTCCTTCCGCATAGATGGTATCGAAGGCCAGAGAGGACTTCCCGGAACCGCTGACCCCGGTTATCACCACAAGCCGGTCTCGTGGTATGTCTATATTGATATTCTTGAGGTTGTGCTGGCAGGCGCCTATGATCCTTATATACTTCATGATTCACATTACGTCTCTCCGCCTGAGGCATTACCCCCCGACCGGAGAGCGCTCCCTGAAAACCGGCTGACAATACATCCTTAGAGTTTTATTTCGATATGGGACCTTTTTTTCTCTTCAATCAGCCATTCCTCGAATTTCTTCTCTACTTTCTTGTTCCCGATGGTCTCTATAATTTCCTCCTTGACCGATTCGATGGGCTTCACTCCTTCGCCCCGCTTGTCAACGACCTGAATAATGTGAAACCCCACCGGTGATTCGATAACGTCGCTGATTTCCCCTATGTTCAAGTTGAAAGCCACTTTTTCTACCTCAGGAAACATAAGGCCTTTCTGTAAAAACCCGAGATCGCCTCCCGCTTTTGCCGCCGGCCCCTGAGATACTTCAGCGGCCAGGACGCTGAAGGATACTCCTTCTTTTAGCTTCTGCAAGGCTTTCCCCGCCTGTTCCCGCGCTGCTTCTTCATTCCGGTGATCCCCGTTCCTGGGACGAATGATGAGAATCTGTTTGATTCGGACCGCTTCCTTTCCCTCATATTCTTTCAGATGCTCACGATAATAGGTGCCGATTTCTTCTTTTGTTACGGTGATCTTACTCCTGACTTCCGCCCCCACGAAATTCCTTTTCGTGAGATGGTCCCTGACCTCTTCCCTGTATTCTTCAAAGGTTCCACCCAATCGCTCGACCTCACTTTTCATCTCCCCGAGGGTGATTTTCCGTTGTGACAGGATATTGTTAATCGCATTATCAACCTCCCTGTCGGTCGCCCTGAGGCCTCGTTCTTTCGCCTTCTGTGTAACGAGAAGCTGGTCGATCAACTCGTTCAGGACCATCCGCCGAACCTGCTTTTCAATTTCGTCCCGCTGTCCCTCCGGGGCCGACGCTTCGATCCGTTTCATGTAGGATTCTACATTCCTGTTCAGCTCAGACAGGGTAATCACGTCCTTGTTAACAATGGCAACTATCCGATCAACAGCAGCCACCGATGCCGTCGCCGTCATGATAACGGTGACAACGAACACCACAGTAACAAGCCTCACATATTTCATAGTCATTCCCTCACGGTAGTGATAGTTCATCGGAAGAACTCAACTGTAGTTCACTTCCGTCGAGCCGGCATCACCGTCCCGGACACACAGCCCGTCGAGCAGGCGCTCGGCTTTCGTTATAATCTCCTCTCCCCTGACACCGGCCATAGGAACCCTCAGCCGGTAATCGGGGGTCAATTTCATTCCCTTGAATTGCTTGTCCGTTGAAAGTTCGACGATTCTCAGCGGATCGACGGGGCTTTCTCTGTGGAACGTCACTATCATCATGGCGCCGTCATAGTCCATCTTCGTTGCCATAATGTTTTTGAGCCGATTCCTCAGTTTGATAACCTCCATAAGATTGTTCACCTCCGTGGGAACCGGCCCGTAACAGTCGATCAACTCATCCCTGATCTCCTGAAGTGTTTCATCAACGTCAGCCTGAGACATCTTTTTATATGTCACGAGGCGCCTGGTCATATCACCAATGTAATCATCGGGGATATATGCCGACAGACCAACATTTATTTCCGGCCTAATCTCATGGTCCGGCATGTCGTCTCCCCGCATTTCCCTCACTGCCTGTTCCATTAACTCGGTATACATCTCGTATCCCACGGCGGAAACGTGGCCCGACTGAGACACCCCGAGAAAATTTCCCGCACCGCGAATCTCCAGGTCATGCATGGAGACATTGAACCCCGAACCTGGTTCGGAGAATTCCTGGATGATGCTCAGCCGTTTCCGGGCATCCCGGGAAAGCATGGCACCCTTCGGGATCAACAGTACCGCGTGGGCAGCTTCCTTTGATCGCCCCACCCTGCCGCGAAGCTGATAGAGCTGCGCCAATCCGAATCTGTCGGCACGATTGATGATCATCGTATTTGCCATGGGGATATCGATTCCCGAACCGATGATCGTGGTGCACAAGAGGAGATTATACTCCTTCTTGATAAACTTTACCATTACATCTTCCAGTTCCCGGGGCTTCATCCGGCCATGGGCAATGCCGATTGACGCCTCGGGAAGGAGCTTCTGGAGAAAACGGCCCATGCTGTAGATTGAGTTCACCCGGTCGTGAACAAAGAATATCTGGCCGTCCCTGGACAATTCCCATAGAACTGCTTCCCTTATAACATCCCCATCGAACTCGGAGACTGAAACCCGCACCGCCTTCCGGTCCTCGGGCGGCGTGTCGATGATCGAGAGGTCCCTGATACCCACGAGGGATAATTGAAGCGTTCTCGGGATCGGGGTCGCCGTCAAGGTGAGCACGTCAACCAGCGCCCTGAGCTTTTTCAACCGTTCCTTGTCTTTCACGCCGAAACGCTGCTCCTCGTCGATGACGACCAGCCCCAGGTCCTTGAAGCGGACATCGTCCTGCAGAATTCGCTGCGTCCCGATCAGGACATCGACCACCCCTCTGTTGACATCCTCGACGATCTGCCGCTGGGCCGCCTTTTTTTTGAACCTGTTTAGCACTTCGATACGAATCGGATACTTCTCGAAGCGTCTGGAAAAGGTCTGATAATGCTGCTGTGCCAGAATCGTGGTTGGAACCAGCACCGCCACCTGCTTTCCATCCATGACGACCCTGAAGGACGCCCGCACCGCTACCTCTGTTTTACCGAATCCCGCGTCTCCGCACACGAGGCGGTCCATCGGCCTTGAATCACTGAGATCGCCGTTGATGTCGACGATGGCACCGGCCTGGTCAGGCGTTTCTTCATATTCAAATGACGCTGAAAACTCTTCGTAATAGCGGTCGAGGCCGGAATACCGGTGGCCGGACATAACCTCCCTGGTCGCGTAGATGGAAATTAAATCCCGGGCGATTGCCTGAACCGATTTTTTTACCTTCTGTTTCGATTTTTCCCACGATGTTCCCCCGAGCCTTTCGATTGCGGGGCGATACCCGTCGGGTCCGATATACCGCTGGATCTGATCCAGACGGTGAACAGGCATGTAGAGCTTATCGCCCCCTTCGTACTCGATGACAAGAAAATCGTTTTCCATGCCATGGACGGACAGTTTCAGGAGCCCCCGGTACAGGCCGATTCCATGATCGCCATGAACGACATAATCACCTTCAGTCAGTTCACCGAACGACTTGAGAAAAAATCCTTCCCTAGTGGAACGACCCTTCCTCCGCTTGATTTTTTTGCCGAACACTTCTTCATGGCTGATGATGACAAGGTTGAAAGACGGATATGAAAAGCCTTCCGAGATCCCCCCCCTCTTGAGGAGCAGCCGCCCCCGGTCCCCGTAAACGGCAAGATCGTCAAACAGGGAGGCTTCGCTACAATGCACGGAGAGGGAATATCCCTCAAGGAGATGGGATACCCGTTCGATGTCATCGTCTCCACAGAGAAAAACAACGAGGCGGTCATCATCGATCCAGGACCGCATCTTCCCGGACAGCGGCATCAGAAGCCCGTTTTCACCCTTGATAACCCTGTCCTTTTCCTGTCGCAGCCCCACATTTCTTCGAATATCGAAACTGATCGTGCCGGTCGTCTCGCGACTTCCCACACCTATATTCATGCTGTCCAGGTAAATTGTCTGCCTTCCCTCACGATCACCTGCGAGTTCGTCCAGCGCTGTATAAAACGATCCCTTGTCCAGGTAGAACGCTCCTTTGTCCCGCGCCTTGGCGACCAGGCGGTCGAGGAAGTGATGGATTCGATCCTCCGATTGCGCAATGGCTTGGTATTCATCGAAAACGACAATGCTCCGCCGGGGGACATGATCGAAGAATGTCCCCAGCCCGTCAGCATTGACTGCATTGTCATCAGGCCGGTAGTCTCCATAAAAGAGCGAGAGAAACCCTGGGTTCATCGATGACGCAAGCCCGTTCTCAACCATTTCGATGAGCCGGTCCCGCTTCGTCCTGGCCAGCCCCAGAGCATGACACCTGTTTCTGATATTCTTCACCGCCGCGGCCACCGCGTCGGGGAAGAATATCATTTCATGTGCAGGGGTAAGATGGAAAGAGACAATCTCCCGCTGTGACCGCTGCGTCACGAAATCAAATTCCTTGATCGATTCGATCTCGTCACCGATGAACTCGAGCCGCACCGGCACGGAAGCGGCCACGGGGTAGATATCGATAAGGTGACCGCGAACACTGAACTCACCCTTCTCTTCCACGAGAGGACCCCGGCGATAGCCGCCGGCGGCCAACAGGGCGCAGAACTCATCCCTCTCATAACTGTCCCCGATGGATACCGTTTCCTGAAACTGCCTCAACGCCGCAACAGGAATGACTTTCTGGAGGGCCGCATCGAGAGGAGCGATAACGACCAACGGTTTCCCCGTGTGCAACCTGGAAAAAATCCTCATTCGACGCGCTGCCAGATCTCCCTGGGACGACATGACATCGAAGGAAACAAGATCCCACGGGGGCAGCAACAACACGTCATCGTCACCGAGAAAAAAAAGGAAGTCCCCGTACAACCCCTCCGCCTCTTCAATGGTGGATGTAACGACGACAACCGTCTGTTGTACCTTCTTATAGAGAATGGAAAGGATAAAGGCCCTGGCGGAACCGTGGAGCCCCCGGATGGTCACACAGTCGTCACCGCGGGATATCCTGTCCACCAGATTCTGTAGATTTGTATCGGGATGTATCGATCCTTTATTGACGATTTTTCTCACGGTCTGTCAACGCGATTCCTGTTTCATTGCTATACCGGCCGGTCATACCTCCTGTCATCACCCTCCTCGCCGAAGCATGTACCTCTATGTTCATGGTATTATGATGTGTTTCGCCCTCTCGACATTCACAACCGGTCACGACAGGGCAAGCATTCGACTCAATGCTCGATGTGCCCCCCGTCTCATATCGTCGGGAATGGTAACGATATGTTTCGTTTCGATCAATGAATCCCTGATATCCTCCAGTGTTGTCTCTTTCATGTCGACACAGGTAAGTTTTTCCGATACGGGAATAAATTCCTTTTCAGGGTTGTTCTTCTTCAGCTGATGAATGATTCCCAACTCGGTACCGATAATGATTCGCGCCGCCGCCGTTTCTCTTGCGTATCTGATAATTCCCCCCGTACTACCGATGAAGTCAGCCATTTCAAGAACCGCCGGGCTGCATTCTGGGTGAGCGGCAAACGGCGCGCCAGGATACCGTTGCTGCACGGCTCTCACCTCCTCCGCCGTTATGAAATGATGAACCGGACAATAGCCTTTCCAGGGGATAATCTCCTTATCGGTGAATTTCGCCGTGTACCTCGCCAGGTTTCCATCGGGTACCATCAGTATTTTTTGTGCGCCGGTGAGAGAATTCACAACCTTAACGGCATTGGCGGATGTACAGCAGATATCGCTCTGCGCCTTGATCTCCGCCGACGAATTGACATACGTTACGACGGCGGCATCGGGATGCTCCCTCCGTGCTGCCTCCAGATCTTCTACTGTAATCATATCAGCGAGAGGGCATCCCGCCTCTTCTTTCGGCAACAGGACCGTCTTGTCGGGAGAAAGGATCGACGCGCTCTCCGCCATGAAACGAACGCCGGCAAACACGATAATATCGGCCGTTGTCTTCGCCGCCTCAATGCTCAGCGCGAGAGAATCCCCGAGGATGTCGGCGATATCCTGAATCTCTCCCCGTTGATAATAATGAGCGAGCAGGACGGCATTTTTTTCCTTCAGCAACGTTCTGATTTCTGACGGCAAACCGGTATTGTCCATTGAGCCTTCCCTATCTCTTTTTTCCATATCATCGCCGAGCGTACCAGATCAACAAGGCGATCTTTGTTTTTATCCCATCGAGGGATATTAATCAAGCCCAAAGGGGCTTTATCCCGTCGCTTTCGCCCCGGCCCGGAGAGGATTTTTCAAAAAACTTACAGCCTTTTGCAAGCAATCCCCCACACCTCCCTTCGCTCTTAACCTCTTTGACCAGTTTCGATCCCATGAAATTTCCTTTCTGTGGCAACCCGTAAAATATTGACAACAGAACATGTTTAGGATATGAAACCGAAACACAAAGGGAACATGCGCGGGGAACCCACCGATGATAACAGTAAAAGAAGCTTTACAAATCATTCTCGATGCGACAGTTCCTCTGAAATTTGAAAAAATAGCCATTCTTGAATCGCAGGGCAGGGTCTTGGCAGAAGATGTATACGCGCCCCGCGATATCCCTCCTCGTGATAATTCGGCGATGGACGGTTTCGGGCTCATATCGGAAGACACGGCGGGGGCGTCAAAGGACACCCCCCTGCTGTTCGATATCATAGAAGAAATACCCGCCGGCTCTATGCCCGAAAAAATAGTCGGTTTTGCCGAAGCGGTCCGGATCATGACGGGAGCGCCCATCCCCGAAGGCGTCGATGCCGTCATCCCCGTGGAAAATACGGAAGTCGACGGAAAACAGGTAAAGATATTCGAGGAGGCCCGCATAGGGCAAAATGTTCGATACCGGGCGGAAGATGTCAAGGAAGGCGAACAGGTTCTCTCCCGCGGGAGGATTATCAGGCCCGCTGAAATCGGAATGCTTGCCTCCCTTGGCCGTTCATTCGTTCAGGTCTACCAGAAGCCTCTCGTGGCAATCATGACGTCGGGAGACGAACTGATCGATGTCGATGGCGTGGCAACCCCCGAAAAGATCATCAGCAGCAATACTTACTCCGGTGCCGCCCAGGTCATGGAATGCCTCGCCGTTCCCATGCTCGTCGGAATTGCCCGTGACGCGAAGGAAGATCTCATCGCAAAGTTTACCACCGCGCTCCGTGCCGATGTGATTGTTTCATCCGCCGGCGTGTCCGTCGGCGATTATGACTATGTCAAGGATGTCATGAAAGAAATGGGCGTTACCATCGATTTTCATCGGGTCTCCCAAAGACCGGGCAGACCCTTTACCTTTGGGCGGGCAGGCGAAAAACTCTTTTTCGGACTTCCCGGCAACCCCGTTTCTTCAATGGTGACCTTTGAAGAATACGTCAGACCCGCTTTGTTAAAAATGTCGGGGCATCGAAGGCTGTTTCGAAGGACCATCACCGCCGTTCTGAAAGAAGATATTAAGAAAAAAAAGGGGCTCCGGTTTTTCATTCGAGGCATGGTCACCAAGGAAGATGGAAAATATTATGTGGCAACAACGGGAGAACAGGGCTCGGGAATCCTGAAATCGATGGTGCTGGCCAACGGGATCATCGTGCTGCCGGAAGACACGGTATCCTGTAAGGCGGGAGACACGGTTACCGTCCAGCTGATCGACCGGTCTTTCGAGGCGGACGAACAACCGGCCTATTTGTAATTTGTTTTCACTGTTCTTTATGCTATACTGACGCCATTTTAACAGGATATAAAAGCAAGGAAGTGCCAAGGTCACTGGTGGGCCTCCCGGACTTCAAATCCGGTGTGAGGGGCTAACTACCTCTCAGGTGGGTTCGATTCCCATGCACTTCCGCCATAACTACTTGATTTTATTGACTCAGGCATGGCATTTTTCATCCCCCATTCATCCTCGACAATGGGATTATCTTCCGTTCCATAAGCCGTCTTTTCGCTTCAACCTGAACCTGTGCATACTTCAAAACGCTGTCTCGTCTCGCATGATCCGTTATCATCTGAACCTCGTCAACGCTCAACCCTTTTTCATTGATGTACTGAGAACAGGTTGAATGCTTCAGACCCGCATACATTCTTATGCTTTCACCAACCTTGTCACATGCTGAATTCCACAAATCAACCAGGTAATCATGCTGATACGGATTTCATGCAACTGATAGGGGTTTACATTAAACCACGGTACCAAATGATTTTTTTCGGGGCATTGGAGAAAATACATCGGTAGTCCTGAACCGTTCGGTCAGTCCGTTTCGAAGATCCCTTGCCCGGCATGGTCAGCTCCCCCTTTTTGCTTTATCGCGGCTGTTTTAAGGAATGTTCTTCCATTTCAGCTCATTGCCTGCCCCGTATCGATTATCAATTGAGGTAAAACGATTCCGAACGGTTCTAATAACTGAATTGATAAGATTTTAAACGGCTTGAGTATAAGATAGGGGGATCTCATATGTCAAAAAGAATATTTGCTGAAATGTTAAATATGGTCGGGTAGTTGCGGAGAAAAGGCCTTATTCGATGCGGCGACATAAAAAATTTTTCTTCACACATAATGCCGGAGTGGATAAGGAGTGACAAAAAGCACGTAATCAATACAGGGAATGTGAGAGGCACAAAAAAGTCATTCTTAAGGACATTGCTGATGCCGCAACCTGTACCATTGGATAACCTTTCAGAAGGGCGGTTAAAAATGACTGTTTTAATGGAAAGAAGAAATCACTTTCATTTCTTTTTAATTCTCGCCTGAAATGTCTTCACCCATGAGAAGAAATGCCTCGATGTCTACAAGAATAACCTCTTATAATCACTACATTATGAACCACAGGCACGGCAGTCCACGCGTGGGAATATGTCATCACGGCTATCGATCCATCATACCAATAAAAATTGACATTTATTTTGTTTAACTGTATCGTAACAGCGTTTTAATAATAATATTGTATGCTTGTTTCTTCCTGATCATGTAGAATCGCAATAGAGAATGAAAAAGGAGCCGTAATACTCTTCGGCTTCCCTAGGTAATAATTACCTTAAGCCCCTGATCTGTAGTGGAGGGGACATGTGGCACTCCCTTTTTGAGAAGACCTCAGAAAAGAAACAGGGATTAAAATATACATTTATTATCATTGAATCGCTGGTTTTTCTCCTTCCCCTTTTTGTCCTTTTTTATATCTTTCATCAACGGGACATTTCTCTTGACTCGTCACATCTCATACTGCTGGCAATGATCATTCTTCTCATATTGTCCGGCCTCGTGATACTTCGCCACGTGTTTGAAAGTTTTTCCTCCTTTGGCGAGCTCATAAAGAAGGCGGCTGAGGACGGTCAAACCGTTTCTTGGGATATACGGAAAGATGTTGCCGAGTTGGAAGAGATATCAACCTCATTTATGCAATACATGGAGAAATTTGAAAAGGTAACGGAGGATTTAAGTCGAAAGACATCAGAATTAAAGGTATTGAAAGAACTGGCGGAATCGGTAGGTAAAACCCTGGACATTGATGCCTTGCTGAATATCATTTTGAATAAGGCATTGGAACTCAAGCGGGCGAAAATGGGGTCGGTATTTATCGTTGATCATGCCGGGAGGCAACTGCGTCTGGCGGGAAACAGGGGTATTGATTCTCTTGTAAAAAATTCTCTAATAAGTATTGATAGATCCCTTCTCAGACATGTCGTCACTGAGGGAAGATCGCTTATCGTCAAGGATATTGAAAATGATCCGAGGACCCTTAAGAAAAATGACCCCAGATACGGTGCCCCTTCATTTCTGAGCATGCCCGTTTTTGCGGGGAATGAACTGATCGCTATTTTGACCCTTGCCAACAAGGAAAACGGTGAGGTTTTTGATGCATCTGATGAAGAAATATTATCCATCATGTTGACTGAAACAGGTTTTGCCCTTGAAAACGCACTTCTCCATTCAAGGGCCGAAGAGCACTTGAAGGAAATAGAAGAGCGAAATGTAACGCTGGAACAGGAAATTGCGGAGCGAAAGCGGGCTGAGAATAAATTGATTAACGCATTGCGTGAACTCGAAGAGGCGAAAGATATGGTCGTCCAGTCCGAGAAATTCGCTGCCATAGGACAGTTGACGGCTGGCGTCGCCCATGAGATCCTTAATCCCGTGAATATTATCGCTATGGAATTGCAGATGTTGCTGGGGATGAAAAATATTTCACCGGAAGTACACGAAGAATTAAATGTCTGCATGGATCAAATAGACCGTATCGTTGTCATTGCACAAAATCTCAAGCAGTTATCGCGCATCCCGGTTAAAAAAACCGTCATGGCCGATATCAATAATGTCATCGCTCATGTTCTGGCGTTATATGCAACACAGTTCAGAATAGAGGAAATAGAAACAGAAGCACACTACCAGCCAGATCTGCCTGAGATTGCCATGGACAAAGAAAAAATAGAACAGGTTATAATAAATTTGATTACAAACGCCATGGCCGCAATGGACTGGAAAGAGGCAAAAAGACTTCGCATAAAGACCGAACGAGAATCTCTTCACCAGAATAAAGATGAAATAAAAATAATGATTGCCGACAACGGAACGGGTATTACGTCTGAACATATGTCAAAAATATTCGACCCGTTCTTTACCACTAAAGGACAGGGGAAAGGAACGGGGCTGGGGCTTTCCATATCGTACGGAATAGTTCATGATCATGGAGGCACAATCTGGGCGGAAAACAATGAATGGGGGGGAGCATCTTTTTATGTAAGGATTCCCGTTAAAACCGATATTGACAATGCCCGAAAAGGAGATTGATAATCGAATGGATAGAAGAATACTTGTTGTCGATGATGAAATCCATGTCGTGCGGTTGTTGCAGAAGTACCTGGCATCGAAATCATATGAGGTATACACAGCGACGGACGGAGCGGAGGCTCTCCAAATGGTAAAAGACGTGAGGCCGCACATCGTACTGCTTGACATCATCATGCCGGGCATCGGGGGCATTGAAACTCTAAAAGAAATAAAGAAAATAAATCCTGAAACGGCCGTTATTATGATTACCGCCGTAGTCGATGAAGAACTTGCTAATAGATCCCTTAAATTGGGTGCCGATGACTACATCCCCAAACCTATAGATCTTGAATACATTGATACAGTCCTTTTACTTAAGTCAATTGATCTTCTGAGCTTGCGTGATAACGGGTAAATTGATAAAGACGATACATCTTCATGGCATTGGTTCAATTTCCCTGCGCTTCCTCCATTGTTTATTATGTCGGGAGCATATCAAATTACGATGCCGCAAAAAGAGAAGGAATCGATCACTTATGACCAATACCTTCTCTTTTTATTTCAGTTGCCGGAATATTCTTATTTCGTGTAGAATCGGTAGTCCACCACAGAGACCCCCTGATCATAGACCAGTACGGGGTTGAGATCGATCTGGTCGATTTCGGGATGGTCCGACACAAGCCGCGATAACGCTTTCATGAGCGCGATTAGGGCTTTCCGGTCTTTCGGCTTCTGACCCCGCACTCCCGCAAGCAGTGGGTATCCCTTAATATCCTTCATCATCCTGAGGAATTCTTCTTCACCGGCGGGCAGGAGGCAGAACCGTACGTCCTTGTATATTTCCGTGAAGATCCCTCCCAGTCCGAACATGAGGGATGAGCCGTACTGGGGATCAGAGATAACGCCGACGATCACTTCGGTTCCTCCCGGTCGTGCCATGGGCGAAACGGTGACGCCGTCAATTGCGGCCCCGGGAACATGTGCCGCGACGGATGAAAAGATTTCTTCATAGCCACGGCGGACGGCATCATCGCTAGTAAGATTGAGTTGCACGCCCCCCGCGTCACTCTTGTGGGACACATCGGGTGAATCGACTTTCAGGACAACGGGCAGCCCCAGTTCGTTTGCCCGTCCAACAGCATCATCTGCAGATGATGCAGATAATGCTTCCACGGCGGGAATCCCATACTCCTTCAGGAGAGCCACCGCGTCTACGGGGGACATGAGGCGTAAGGGAGTTGTCGCCGCATGGGGTGCTGTTTCAGCAGGCCCCTCTTCAGTCTCGTCAAAACGGAAAAACTGATACAGGGCCTTTATACCCCGCTCCGGGGTGGGAAACGCGGGAACCCCCTTCTGGTGCATGAGTGCCGTTTCTTCCCGTTCCACGTCGGCACCGCCGCAGAAGATGACCAGTTCCGACTCGCCGGGGGTTACCATATCGGACGCTCCGTGAATGGGATCTCCGAAGAGGAGTACCATGGCATCGAATTCTGACCGGGCCTCCTTCATAACACGGGCATACAGGCTCGGGTCCGTGATGGCATCTCCGGTGAGGTCGACAGGATTACTGACTCCGCAGTGATCGGACAGGAACGACCTCAGCCTTTCCTGCAGAGATGCGCTGGGAACGGGTACCTTAAATCCGAGATTTTCCGCCTGGTCGATGGCCAGAATGGCAATCCCCCCGGAACTGGAAATTGTGAGCAGCCGTTTACCCGGAGGCTTTTTCATATACGCAAGGGCCTTGGCAAAATCATAGAGTTCTTCCAGCGTATCGGCCCGGTGTACCTTGTATTTTCTGAATATGGCGTCGTAGATCGCGTCGCTTCCCGCCATTGATTTGGTATGGCTCTCGGCAGCCTTCCGACCCCATGCCGTCCGGCCCGCTTTCAGAATCACCACAGGCTTTGTTACCTTCGACAGGACATCGAGAAAAGCGTCGGGTCGTTTGACCCCTTCCATATAGAGGGCGATTACTTTGGTGTTCGGGTCTTCATTAAAATACCTGATACAGTCCGATTCATCCACGTCCGCCCTGTTTCCCAGACTGACGAAGACGCTGACGCCGAGATTATCTTCGCTCGCCCAGTCCATCAATGCCGCGCCGACGGTGCCGCTCTGGGCAACAAACGCCATCCCCCCCCTGTTGGTAAGCAGAGGCCATGAGGCACAGAGGCGGGCATAGGGGCTGTTCACCCCCCGACAGTTGGGGCCGATGATCCGTATTCCGTATTGCCGGGCGATGCGGGCCATCTCTTCCTGGAGCTTTTCCCCTTCTTCTCCCGCTTCCGAAAAGCCCCCGGTAACAACGATTGCCGCTTTCACCCCCGCTTCGCCGCACTGCTGGATCGCCGCCGGGACCATCCTGGCGGGAATGAGTACGACGGCCAGGTCCGCCGGTTCCGGTGTCGATCCGATATCCTTGTAAACCTTCAGCCCCAGAAGTTCTTCCGCCTTTGGATTGATCGGGTAGATCGGCCCTTCAAACCCGGCATGAATCAGGTTATACAGGACGTCGTGACCAAGCTTTCCCGGCGTGCCGGAAGCTCCGATGAGCGCCACGCTACGAGGCCTGAAGATGGCGTCCATTGTTCTCAACAATTCCATTTTCCCTCCTTATTGTGTGGTTATTGTAAAGACATACATGCGACAGGGCACCTTGACGGGACGAGATACACTACCACAGCCGCCGGGGATTTTCCATGATTAAGTTCGGCAGACCTACCCGGCAGAACCTATTTATCCTTGATATAATAGGTTGTATTGACTATAACTGTTGTCACGCATGGGGTCCGTGTTCCCTGCGAATAAGCAGACTGACCGGAACACATGGTCACGAAGGGGGAAGAAACATTTATGAGAAACACAAAGGCGGGAAAGATTGCCGACAATCTCTGGTACCTCGGACGGGAAGAATCGGGTATCTACCTTCTCGAGGGAAACGAAAGTTCAATCATCATCAACGGAGGGCTGAGTTATATCCTGCCCGACGTGCTTCAGCAGATGAAGGATTTCGGCATCGTCACGGATAAGATCAAACGGCTCCTCGTTCTCCATTCTCATTTCGACCACGCGGGAATCGTTCCTTACTTTAAACGAACCTGGCCGGACATTGAGATATGCGCCTCTGAACCGGCATGGAAGATATTTGCCATGCCCAAGGCAATCGAAATAATGAATCAGTTCAGCCAGCTTGTGGCCGACCAGATGGGTGCGGGCGACGTCCTGAAACCGTACGACCATCTCTGGAGCAACGATATAACCGGCACGATTGTTTCCGAGGGGGACCGTATTGATCTCGGTGGCACTGAACTGACCATCATGGAAACCCCGGGGCATTCACATTGCTCCATCACCGCCTTCGAACCGGTGATGAAGGCCTTGTTCGCCTCCGACGCGGTGGGCATTCCTTACCGGAACACGGCATTCCCGTCTGGCAACACAAATTACACTCAGTTTCAGGAAACGTTGGAACGATTGAAGTCGCTTCCGGTCAAATACGTCTGCTGCGACCATTACGGCTATATAACGGGAGATGAAGCGGCCACGTTCGTCGACGTCTCCATCGAAGAAGCGCGTAAAATGAGAAAAGAAATGGAAGATATGTATCGCGCTACCGGAGACATCGATGCGGCCGCGGCGGCCATAACAACCGCCTTCTATGATAAAAGCCCTGATTACTTCATTTCCTCGGATATTCTCGAAGGGGTTTTCAAACAGATGGTAAAGCATCTCTCCAAGAGCATGTGATGGGGAGCAGAAAAACGGCCGTCAGCTTTGTGAAAACGGTGGCAAGATATCCGGCAGTGGAGGTGACCGATGTTTTTGGCAAAAAAGATAATATCCCAATTTCTTATGCCGATGACGCTGTGCTTTTTATGCGGCCTTGCAGGACTGTTTTTCCTTTGGCTGACAAGACGGCAGCGTGCCGGCAAAGTGCTGATAACCGCCGGCCTCCTTGCGCTCATGGTTCTCAGCTTCGGTGCCGTTCCCGATTATATGCTCCGATCGCTGGAACGGCAGTATCCTCAATATAATAAGCGTATCACAAATGAAATCCTGAAATCGGAGAACAGGCTTCCTTTGCAGTACGTCGTGGTGCTCGGCGGAGGGCATATTCAAGATCCCGACGTGCCAATATTCAGCCAAATCAGCACAAGCACTCTCGCACGTCTCGCAGAAGGAATCTCACTCTGGCGGCAAAATCCCGGCAGCAGGCTCGTTCTGTCCGGAGGCGCCGTTTTCGATTCCATGTCTGAGGCGAAAATGATGGAGCGGGCGGCCACGGAACTCGGGGTACCCCCGGATCAGGTCATCCTGGAAGGGCAGTCACGGGATACCATCGAAGAGGTCCGTCTCTTGAAGTCGATTGTGAAGGATGATCCCTTTCTCCTGGTTACGTCGGCGTATCACATGCCCCGGGCGATGGCCATGTTCAAGAAAGAGGGGATCAGGCCGATTCCCGCACCGGCGGACTACCAGGTAAAGCAGCCCCCCGCTCGCAGCCCCGCATCCTTCTTTCCCCATGCCGACAATATCGACAACGCCCAAACTGCTATTCATGAATATCTGGGCATGATGTGGGCCAGATTGAGAGGGCAGATATAGACGGGCCGTTGAAAAAGTCATTGCATGAGGCTGGGTTGTTTCAACTGTTTGTCAAATGAAGTGCCCGCAGAGCCCGTTGCCCGGATTCACGTGACCGGACATCATAAAGAAGGCTAAGGGCTCAAGGAAAAACAGTTGACCGTCCTTAACCTTTTGCCCTTGGCACTTAGCCTGTAATCGCCCTTCGCCTTGCTCATCTATACCGTGAATCGGATGGTAATCAACACGTCAAAAGACTGTTGATGTCATGACGGCAGGGGAACCCTTCGGAGGGTCATTACCCCCTAAAGAGATGTCGATTGGTGCTTGACGTGACAAGCCCTGAAGCCCTACCCGATTGTCCAGGTCGTCGTTTCAGGCGTATCTTTCAGGGTGATCTTCTTTGATACGAGATGATCCCGTATCTCGTCGGCCTTTTTCCAGTTCCCGGCAGCCCGGGCTTTCTGCCGTTCTTCGATAAGCCGTTCAATTTCATCAATATTCAGGCCGAACTTTGCCGCTTCTCTCTTCTTGTCCTGCTCAAAATAATCATCAGGGTCCTCCAGAAACAATCCCAGTACCTTGCCGACTTCCCTGATGGCCGTCATTGCCGCATTGAGAACATAGAGAGCCTCGGGGGTGGGCCGGAATTTCTTGTCCGAGCAATACCCGTTGATCAGCCTGACCACATCGAAGATATAGCCGAGGGCCCGCGCCGTGTTGAAATCATCGTCCATCGCTTCCGTGAATCGTTCCGGAAGAGTGGTAACCTTTTCAAATATCGCCTCATCGTTGCCGGTCAGACTTTTCGACGAAAGAGCCGAAAAATCAATATCCGTGGCAAGATACTGCTTGATGTTCCGGAGGGTGCCGTAAAACCGCTCCATGCCGAGACGGGCTTCAGCCAGCGATTCATCGGAAAAATCGACAGGGCTCCGGTAATGACTGTGCATCATGAACAGCCTCAGCACCTCGGGATGATACTGATTCATCGCCTCACGCATATTAAAGATGTTGCCGAGGGATTTGGACATCTTCTCCTGATTCACCCGTATAAACCCATTGTGAATCCAATACCGGGCAAAGATTTCTCCGCTTGCTCCCTCCGCCTGGGCGATCTCGTTTTCGTGATGGGGAAAGATCAGGTCTCTTCCTCCGCCATGGATGTCAAACGTCGTTCCCAGAAATCGCTGACTCATGACGGAACATTCGATATGCCACCCCGGCCGTCCCCGTCCCCATGGACTGTCCCACCACGGCTCTCCTTCCTTTGCCGATTTCCACAGGATAAAGTCCAGGGGGTTTGTTTTCTTTTCGTCAACTTCGATTCGAGCGCCGGCGACCATCTCTTCGATATGTCGCCCCGATAATTTCCCGTATTGCTTAAACTTGCCCACCGAGAAATAGACATCGCCGTCGACATCATAGGCCAACCCTTTCTCGATCAGCGTCGAAATGAGTCGAATCATACCCTGTATGTTTTCAGTCGCCTTCGGTGTCATCGTCGGCCGTGCAATGCCGAACCTGTCCATGTCTTCATTATGTTCTTTTATGTATCGTTCCGATATCTCGGATATATCCGTTCCTTCTTCGTTTGCCTTCGCGATTATTTTGTCATCGACATCGGTGAAATTCTTTACATATGTTACGTTGTATCCCCTGTACTTGAAGTATTTGAAAATGACGTCAAAGACAACTGCCGACCGGGCATGGCCGATATGACACATGTCGTAGGCGGTAATCCCGCAGACATACATCCCTACCTTGCCCTCCTCAAGGGGAACAAATTCTTCCTTTTTGTTCGTCATCGTATTGTAGAATCGGACGGACATGTAACCATTCCTCTCTTCCTGTTGTCTTCGATGAACGGCCGTGACTATGGGAAGAGCGGGACTAACTTCAATCCCGTATCTTCCGGTAACCCGCACATAATGTTCATGTTCTGTACCGCCTGGCCGGAGGCACCCTTTATGAGATTGTCGATCGACGACACTATTATCACTCTTCCCGTTCTCTCGTCAAGGGTAAGTCCGATGTCGCAGTAGTTCGAACCTTTCACCGATGAGATATTGGGAAACATCCCTTCGTCGGCGACCCTTACGAATTGCTCATCTCGGTAAAACTGCTTATACATGTCGATGAGCTCTCCTGTCGATGTTTCCCTCTGCAGCGTGGCATAGCTTGTACTAAGAATGCCCCTGTTCACCGGGATAAGATGGGGAACGAATGTCACCACGACATCACGCCCCGCCAGCACGCTTAATTCCTGATTTATTTCCGGGGTATGGCGATGTTTCCCAATCTTGTATGCCTTGAATCCCTCATTCACCTCGCAGAAGAGAGACCCTGTTGATGGTTCACGGCCGGCGCCGCTCACACCTGATTTTGAATCGACAATAATGGATGAAGCATCGACGACAGATTCTTTCAGAATCGGCGCCAGCCCGAGAATGACGCCGGTGGGGTAACAGCCGGGATTGGCCACAAGATCGGATCCCACGATATCGTCTCGGTACAGTTCAGGAAGTCCGTAGACGGCTCGGTCAATCAGGTGGGGCGACGTATGGCGCTTATACCACGATTCATAGACATTGATATCCCTTAGCCGATAGTCGGCGCTGAGATCGATGACCTTTGTCCCTGAATCCAGGAACAGAGGAGCCACCTCCATCGCCTCCCCATGGGGAACGGCGAGGAAAACAACATCGCAGAGACCGGCAAGATCTTCCGGTGACGCATCCACATACTCCGCCTCGGTCAGCCCCCTGAAAATGGGGTACACATCTGCCACGGGCATTCCCTTATACTTCCGCGATGTCACTGCGATAACCCTTGATTCGTCATGACGAATCAGGATTTTCATCAGCTCCTGCCCCGTATACCCGCTGCCGCCATAAATACCCACCGTGATCATGATACCCTCCTCACAAAAAAAAGGAGGCGTCAGCCCCCTTTCCCATCGATTTACCGCTTTGAATACTGGAACCTCTTTCGTGCTCCGGGCTGCCCGTATTTCTTGCGCTCCTTCACTCGATCATCACGGGTGAGGAGTCCTGCTTTTTTCAGTATGGGCCTGAACTCTTCGTCATACTCAGCGAGGACTTTCGATATTCCATGTTTCACGGCGCCGGCCTGTCCGGAGATCCCTCCGCCGCTGACATTGATATAGAAATCAAAAGAATCCTTTTTCCCCACAAGGCTCAGTGGCTGTTCAATAATTCGTATGAGGCTATCACCGGGGAAATATGTTCGGACATCCCCTTTATTGATAATCCAGGCCCCATTTCCTTCTTTCATCCAGACCCTGGCGATCGCCGTTTTTCTTTTCCCTGTCGCATAGTATCTTTTTTCTGTCATCGTAGACTCCACCGCGTAATTGTTTCTTGGACCTTAAAGTTCGAGAGTTTGAGGCTCCTGCGCCCGATGTGGATGTTCCTCTCCCTTATAAATCTTGAGCTTTTTAAGCATCTTTCTCCCCAGACTGTTTTTCGGAAGCATACCCTTCACGGCAAGGTGTAATATCCGTTCCGGACTCTCCTTCAGCATTTTTCCCGCCGGCGTCGATGTCAGACCTCCGGGATACCCGGAATGACGATAATATATTTTATCGGTCGGTTTCTTGCCGGTAAGCGAAAGCTTGTCAACATTAACGACAACGACAAAATCCCCCGTGTCAACATGGGGCGTATAGATGGGTTTATGCTTTCCCCTCAATCGCCGCGCAATTTCGCTGGCAAGCCGCCCAAGGACCTTCCCCCGAGCATCGACGAGATACCACTCTCTCTTAACATCAGATTCTTTCGCGCTAAATGTTTTCATATAGTAACCACAGCTCCCTTGAGACTTAAGCCGCTAACCTATGAAATATAGATAAATTTGTCAAGAAAAATCCTACTCCCGCCTTCTAATATTTTCAGGTTTGGCTTCTGCCCGGCCGACCTTTCCCAGGCCGTAGAGCGACATGATAATCATGAATTTTCTGTCATCGGGGGTATCGGTGTACGTCAGCTGGACCGCCCAGCATTGGCTTGTATAATCAATGCTGTAGAGGGTTTCAAGCACTTTTTTGTCGAACTCGTTTTTTCTCAGCATATAATTGAACTGCAGGGCGTCGGTGATGCACGCTTTCAGGTTGAGATTGATTTCTTCCAACGTTTTCTGGGTATACCGATATTCCAGCGTAAGGGAATCACCCCGCCAGTCGCTCACCGTGGCGTCATAATTCGTCTCTTTCCATTCACCTGCATTGACGTCAAAGCTCGCGTCGGCATAAAATGAAAGGTATTTGAAAGGATCGACGTTCAGTTCCATATCGACAGGGCCAAAAGGCCGCCTGTCCCGTGTTCCGGCGGTCGTTGACCGTCGCGCCTCTTTGAGATCGTAAATCTGGCTTAACTTCAACCTGAAGAATTCATTATAGCTCCTGTTTCCCTCCTCGTCGGCCAGCCGGGCAATCAATGTATTCGTCAGAGAATAGGTAATGGTGTTCTCTTCCGACACAACATCGACATAGTCCGCCCGATCGCCTTGATACACATAGGGAATGTACGCGTAGGTTATGTCAGTCTGTATTCCATGCCGTATCATCTGCACCGATTCTCCACCGATGTTGAATATCCGGTGAATCTCCGTCGACGCTGTCGCCCCGAGGTCGTAAAGTTCACGATATCCTCTCTTTCCCGGCGTCGATTCTTTAGAATGAGCGCTGTCCCACGAAGTTTCCCGAACGCCCACCTGGGGCGTAATCCGGAAATAATCTCTATACCGGAGGGGAAGAGAAACGATGGGGTGCATGTCAAAGTAATGGCCTCGATATCCCTCAGTCCTGTAATAGTAGTCGTATTGCGACGTCAACGCGTAGTTGAACGGCGTACCAGCTATGGGCTGGGTGACTCCGGTGACTGTCACCTCAGGATATTTCTGCAGCGTCGAATCATTCGAGTAGCTCTGGAGATTGTCCGTATACTGAACGAGGGTTGTCACATTGTACATATCCCAGTTCTTCACCAGGCGCGCCGTTGATTCAAGGGAAGTTATCGACTTGTCCGCGAGAAAAGACACCTTATCAAATCGTTTCGTTCCGCTTTCGTCATAATGATCAAGATAATAGTTATAATCGTCGAAATCTCTGAAATACCAGACATCGGAGATCTTGATGATATCCGTTCTGAAATAAAAGCCGGGGCTGAAGGTCGTCTCGTGATTGAGATAATATGACCACCGGTGTTGATTATCCGTCCATTCACGCTGCAGGGGATCTTCGTTTTCGTCAGATATTCCCTGAGCCCTCGAGTCATTCAGGAACTCGCCGTAAAAGGTTCCGAAGGAATCTTCGCTGATGCAGTAGCGAAATTCAACCCCTTCCTGAAATCCCCGCTTGTCCATATATCGCTGGTAAAACGTCGCGTCGGCGTTATCCGACATTGCCCAGTAAAAGGGAATCCCCACATCCCACCCGTGCTTGTCGCTTGAATAAGCGATGCGGGGATAGAGCAGCCCCGACTGCCTCGTTGTTTTAGCAGGAAAGATAACGTAGGGAAGATAGATGAGCGGCCAGTTCTTCACCTGAAAGGTCCCGTGCTTCAGTGTCCCGTATCCATCGACCGTAACGTTCAGCTCTTTGCCGGTGAAACGCCAGTCCGGCAGTTCGCCGTCGCAGGTCGACGCCGTGGCATCACGGAGAAAATACGATGCTTCGCCGGTCTTTTCTATCTTTGTGCCGGTGAGATAAAAATGATTTTTTTCGAAGAAAAGACGGCCGTTGTCGACGTCCCCCGTTTTCGATGTAAGATTGAAATGCCCGCTGTCACCGTAGAGCAGATCCTTATTATGCATGATGACGACGTTTCCCTCTGCAGCGGCATCCCCCGTCGTCCTGTTATATTCTACGGCATCCGCCTTCAGATATCCCCCCTCGAAGGTTATCTCAACATCACCTGTTGCCGTATAATTGTCTTTCTCGCTGTCATAGGTCACGGTATTCGCTTCCAGATTCACCGGTCCCTTGGGAACGGCCGTATCAAAAGCGGCGGCAGGATGAACCATGCCACGAATAGCCACGCAAACAACGAGTATCAGAATCACATTGCGAATTCTCACGAGTCCGTCTCCCCGGATCATTGCCGTCCATCCCGATGCCGGCACATGTTCTTTACCAGGTCACACATTGCTATGGCACTTCTTTTGAAATGAGCCTCTTGACCGCACCGACAAGATAGAACGAACCGGTGACACAGATCGCGTCATCACGGCCTGCAAGGGACAGCGCCTGTTCAAGAGCGTTCCGGACATCTTCAACACACCACAGATCATCGGTGTAACGGCGCGCCGTATCTGCCAGGACCCTCGGATCAAGCGCCCTCTCGGAGTCCGGCTTCGTCACGATGACGGCATCGGCCAGCGGGGCAAGAATATGCAACATAACACGGTAGTCTTTATCATTCAATGCGGCGAAAACCAGTATCAGTTTTTCATATGAAAAATCGTGAGCCAGAGATCGGGATAAGGCTGCGGCTGCGGCGGGGTTGTGTGCCCCATCGGCAAGGAGCAGGGGTTTTGTCCTCAGCACCTCCAATCGCCCTTCCCACCGAACCCCCTTCAGTCCCGCCGCAACTGCATCGTCATGAATCGCGA
>JAFGWZ010000110.1 GCA_016936905.1 Deltaproteobacteria bacterium
GGAACCCGTTGTTGAGGATGCATATTTTCACGGGAATGTTGTAGTTTACCGCCGTGGCAAGTTCCTGTATGTTCATCTGGATGCTTCCGTCCCCGGCGATATCGATGACCATCTTGTCTGGAAAGGCGACTTGCGCGCCGATGGCAGCGGGAAATCCATACCCCATCGTCCCGAGCCCGCCGGACGAGAGAAACGTGTTCGGATTGTCAAATTTGTAAAACTGCGCAGTCCACATCTGGTTCTGTCCGACCTCGGTGGCGATGATGGCATCGCCTTTCGTGAGTTTGTAAAGTGTCTCTATGACACACTGGGGCTTAATGTTTTTTTCTCCCGCGCAGTAAGAAAGGGGAGCGTAAGCTTTCCACTCATCGATCTGGTCTTTCCAGGCTTTCCGGTCCTTCTCCGGGATGGTGAAATGATTCTGCAGAAGCATCTTGTTTATCTGCTGGAGTGCCGTCTTGCAGTCGCTGACGATCGGCAGGTCGACAATAATGTTCTTATTGATCGATGCGGCATCGATGTCGATGTGGATGATTTTCGCGCCTTTCGCGAATTCGTCCAGTTTCCCCGTCACCCGGTCGTCGAACCTTGCTCCGATGGTGATCAGGAGATCGCAATATGTCAGGGCCATGTTAGCGTAATACGTGCCGTGCATTCCCGGCATGCCCAGAGAGAGGGGATCGGTTCCCGGAAACGCCCCGATTCCCATCAAGGTATGGGTGACAGGGATCTGAACCTTCTTTGCGAATTCCCGCAGTTCCTCTGAGGCCTTTCCGAGGATGACACCGCCGCCCACCATGATGACCGGTTTCTTAGCCTCTTTGATCATCCGGAGTACCTCATTCAGCGCCGTCACATCGGGGACGTAGATAGGATCGTGTGCCGGGGCTTTAAGCGGTCCCGATTCCTGATACTCGGTCACCGCCTGCGAGACATCCTTCGGTATGTCGACAAGGACCGGTCCCGGACGGCCGGAACGAGCGATGTACATGGCTTCCCTGACGGTCCGTGCCAGGTCTTCCACCTTTCGGACAATGAAGTTGTGTTTGGTACATGGACGGGTAATCCCTGTTATGTCAGCCTCCTGGAACGCATCGGAACCGAGCAGCGCCGTGGCAACCTGTCCGGTGAACACGACGATGGGAATCGAATCCATATAGGCCGTCGCTATGCCCGTGACCGTATTGGTTGCTCCGGGTCCTGACGTGACGAGACAGACACCCACTTTCCCCGACGCTCTCGCGTATCCATCCGCCGCGTGGGCCGCTCCCTGTTCATGCCGCACGAGAATATTCTTAAACTTGGATTTATAAATTTCATCGAAAATATCGAGAACCACCCCGCCGGGGTATCCGAATATGGTGTCGACCCCCTCCTCGGCCAGGGCTCTTAACAGGATTTCAGCTCCTTTTATTTTCACTGCTACACCTCCCTCTCTATCATTGATCGCCGTTCAGTATACTCTTCAAAAAAAAACCGTTACCTGGGCTGGTAACGGTTTTTGGTTTCATCGATCCGATGTCGCTCACACCACCATCCAGCCCCTCCTATGAGAGGAAATAATTATGCTAATTATTACACTGACACCCTGAATGATGGAGTAAACCGCCTTCATGTCTTTCCTTTTCTCTAAAAGTGCCAGAGTATTAGCAAGTCCGTCGTAGGTTGTCAAGTCAATTATTCAGTTTTTTTGAGGCAAGGCGATAATCCCTGTCCGTGCGATCTCTTCGATTCCCAATGGTTTGAGGTAATTGATAATCGTTTCTGTTTTCTCCGTTTCTCCCACGCACTCAAGGATGCAGTACGTATCACTCATATAACGGACGTTGCAGCCGAACATATCGATTGCCCTCATGATCTCCGCTCTTTTTTCCTTATGGAGGCGCAGCCCTATGAGGGTCATTTCCCGTTCCACCGATGTGGCCGGCTTGAGTTCCGTTACGTCGATAACATCGACGAGCTTTCTCAACTGCTTTGTCACTTTTTCCGTGAAGTGGGAGTTTGCCACGCTGCTCAGCGTGATCCTCGATACCTCCGAGTCCATCGTTTCGGCCACGCAGAGGCTCTTTATGTTATAGCCGAGCCGCCCGAATACGCCTGACACCCGGGATAAGACACCCGGTTTGTTATTGACCAGCATTGAAATGATATGTTCTTCTTCAGCCATTACCATGTCCTTTCCTGCCATTTTTACTACGCAAGCCTCTTTAATCGGATCTTCCGAAGATCATTTCCAGGTTTGAACGACCCGGCGGAATAATGGGATACACGTAATTTTCCGGGTCGACGGTGACTTCCAACAGGTAGGGACCCGTTGATGAGGCCATTTTAGAGATCCCTTCCTCCGGCGTTTCTACGGCAACACGATCAGCATTGAGCCCGAATCCTTTTGCTATCGCCACAATATCCGCGTGATTCCCCAACTCACATGAACTCAGGCGGTTGCCGTAAAAGAGATCCTGGATCTGGCGGATCATTCCCAAATGGCTGTTGTTGAATACGACGATTTTAATCGGAATCTGGTAATAACTGATCGTTGCCAGTTCCTGTATGTTCATGAAAAACCCGCCGTCTCCCGAAAACGCCACGACATCACGGTCGGGGACGCCGACCTTCGCCCCGATGGCCGCGGGGACACTGAAACCCATCGTTCCCATGCCGCCGCTGGTCAGCAGTGACCGGGGGATTGACGGCTGCCAGCTCCGCACCGTCCATATCTGATTGAGTCCCACGTCGGTTACCGCCGTCGTCTCCGCAGGCATGGCCTCTTGAACCATGCTGATGAACCGCCCCGGTGCGCCGCACCCTTTATTGCAATTTCTTTCATCCGTTGTTTCCCGTTCCTTCCGTATTCTGGCCAGCCATCCCGACCTGTCCGGCGCCTCGATCAGGGGAATGAGCTTTTCCAGGGTTTTTCGAATGTCTCCGATGAGAGGCAGGTCCGCCTTGATGTTTTTTCCCACCGATGTAGGGTCAATGTCGATCTGCGCGATGGTGGCAAGGGGCGCGAACTCCTCGACGATAGAGGTGCTGCGATCGCTGAAACGGGTGCCGATGGCGAGGATGAAATCGGCCTGGTGGACGATCCGGTTTGAGAGTTCAAACCCGTGCGTTCCTATGAAGCCGAGATTGTAGCCGTTGGCGGCGTGAACCGATCCGACGCCCATCATCGTGGTAACAAAGGGGATGTGTCCCTTTTCAATGAGATCGGTTATTTCCCTGCACGCATTGCTCAATTTGACGCCGCCGCCGATAATGATCACGGGCCGTTCCGACTGGTTCAGCGCCCGGGCGATATTGTTCAGTTGATCATTCCGGTTGCCGGGGCCATTGTTGATCTTTGGAGCCGCCTGGTATGTTCGTTCCTCATCTGTGGCACATGCCTCCGCGAGAATGTTCCGGGGCAGGTCCACAAGTACCGGTCCCGGTCTGCTGCATGTGGTAAGTTTGAACGCCTCCTGTATGGTGGCCCTCATATCCCTGACATCCCTTACGAGAAAACTATGCTTGGTGATCGGCAGGGTAATCCCGATGATATCCGTTTCCTGAAAGGCATCTGAACCGAGGAGGTTTGTCGTCACCTGACCGGTCAAAGCAATGATCGGGGTCGAGTCCATATAGGCTGTTGCTATTCCCGTTACCAGGTTGGTCGCGCCCGGTCCCGATGTGGCAAGGCAGACCCCCACCTTTCCCGTAGCCCTGGCATATCCATCGGCGGCATGGGCGGCCGCCTGTTCGTGACGCATTAGAAAGTGACGGATCGGACCGCTCCGAAGGCCGTCGTGGATGGGAAGCGTATTCGCTCCCGGATAACCGAAAATTGCATCCACCCCCGCATCATGGAGGGTTTCCAGGAGTATTTCAGCACCACTCTTTTTCATCTTACTGCAACCTCTCATTAAATCTTTAAAATAAAAAAACCGCACACTCTCATGAGCTGCGGCTTTTCAGCATAAAAAAAGCCGCGGGCTTAAGGGGCCCGCGGCTCGTTGGTTATTCCGTGGTCAGAACGGCCGAGCAGCGGTCCCCGCGCTTACTACTACTACGACAACAACGCTTACTGCCTTGACCATTACTGTATGTCTCATGTCTTTCCCTGCCGTCTTTAATCTTACCTTCGGCGATGATTGAGGATACATCATATAGATAAAATTTCTTTTGTCAAGATAAAATTAAATCCCCGGTGATTATTCCGGAAAACGTGACTGTTCCTGGCTGTTCAGGTCATAGTTGAAGAAACCTTTGCTTCGGTTATTGAGTTCATCCTGTGTATATGCCGTCGGCTGAGTTCCCTCGAGGTAGCATTCGAAAACGGCCCGGGGGGTATCGGGACGTGCCAGAAGGCCCGTTTCGGGATCTATCTTGGCGAACACGATGCCCTCCGGGGGGGTAAAAAATTCAACCGGCCGCGACGCCAGGACCTTCTCGAGGAATGAGAGCACAATGGGACTGGCCGCCCGGGATCCCGTTTCGTGTTTACCCAGCGGTTGAAGGTTGTCAAATCCGACCCAGGCGCCCACCACCAATGAAGGAGTGAACCCGATAAACCACGCATCGTTGAGGTCATTCGTCGTTCCCGTTTTCCCCGCCACGGGTATGCCAAGTTTTTTCAGCCTCCACCCCGTTCCGTACTGAACGACTTCCTGGAGAATATGGGCGGTTATGAAAGCGATCCGGGGATCGATGACCTGTTCTGAAACCGTTTCGTGTTCCTCAAAAAGGTGCCCCGTTCGATCGACAATTTTGCTGATGTAATACGGCTCTACCTTTCCCCCCCTGTTCGCGATAACCCCGAATGCCTGTATCATTTCCTCAAGTGTCACCCCCGATGACCCCAGCGCCATGGAAAGGTCCCGGGCGATAGGCGAACGTATCCCCATGCCTGCCGCGTAATCGGCGGCATAATCGATGCCGATATCCTTAAGGAGCTTTATGGTTACCAGGTTGCGTGATTTGATCAGGGCTGTTCGGAGGGTTGTAGGTCCGTAAAAGGTTTCTTCATAATTTGTCGGTTTCCACGTGCTGTCTTTCAATGTATCTTTAAAGATGATCGGGGTGTCCATGATGATAGTCGACGGCGTGAATCCCTTGTCAAAAGCCGCGGCGTAGATCAGGGGTTTAAACGCCGATCCCGGCTGTCGTCTTGATTGGGTCGCCCGATTGAATTCACTGCTGCTGTAATCTCTGCCGCCGACCATGGCCCGTATCTTTCCCGTTGCCACATCCATGCAGAGAAGGGCCCCCTGAACGGTCGGCGTCTGTTCCAAGGCCAGTTTCACCAAGGGACCCGATTCCGCGTTCTCCATTCCGATGATTCGAGCTTCCACGACATCGCCGACGGCCAATGCCTCCGCCGGATCCTTGAGCGGAGCCGCTGTGTAAGCCTGCTCCGGGTCAGGTGCCCGGGCCCATGACATATCTTCCAGGGCCATAATGCCCTGGCGCGATCCGATGCGAAGCATGACGGTCTTGTCGGAACTGTTTATATCAACCACGAGGGCGTTGACGATCTGATCCTCAGCGAGAGGGGTATCCCCGATGTTTTTTTCCATCTCTACGAGGAATTGGTCGAATTCATCCCGGGGAATCCGTTTGAGTGCCCCCCGGTATCCCTGCCGCTTGTCAAGTTCCCGAAGGCCCTGCTGGACAGCTTCCCATGCAGCCGCCTGCATCTTCACATTCAGTGTCGTGTAGACTTCCAGTCCTTCTTTATACAGGACGTCACTGCCGTATCGAGACTGGATATACCGCCGGACATTCTCAGTGAAGTACGGAGCGATCTTCTTTTCATCGGACTCGGTTTTGACCTTGACCGGATCCTCAAGGGCGGCGTTTTTTTCCTCTTCCGTTATGTAACCGTCTTCCGCCATTCGGCTGAGGACATAGAGCTGGCGGCCGCGGGCCCGGTCCGGGTGCAGAAGAGGTGAATATCGGTTGGGGGCCTTGGGCAGCCCGGCAAGGAGCGCAGCCTCGGAGAGGGTGAGGTCTGTCGTCCTTTTGCCGAAGTAGCGCTGTGATGCCGCTTCTATGCCGTATGCTCCTCCACCGAGGTAGATGTGATTGAGATAGAGGTTGAGGATTTCATATTTCTTGAGATACCGGTCGATCTTGTAAGCAAGCATCGCCTCTTTCAGCTTCCTGATGTAACTCTTTTCAGGGGTCAGAAAGAGGGACTTTGCCACCTGTTGGGTTATCGTGCTCCCTCCCTGGACGATTTCCCCCGCCTGAAGATTCTTCAGAAATGCCCTGCCGATACCCTGAATATCGACCCCGCTGTGGCGGAAGAACCGGGCGTCTTCCGCTGCCACAAAGGCCTGTATGACATATTTAGGGATTTTCGTGATCTCGATGACCTTTCTGTCCTCGATGTAAAATTCATCGATCAGATCATGGTTGTCGGCATACACCCGGGTGATGATGCTCGGACGATAATCCTTGAGCGATGCGATGCTGGGAAGGCTCTTCATGAGATAGTAGAGAACACCGGCGCCGGCGCCAATGCCCGTCACGAAGAATATCAGCAGAATAATGAGAAGTTTCCTTATGATGCCTCCCCGCCGTTTCGTTCTCTTTTGTTTCGCTGTGTCTGCTGTTCCTGAAGATTCCATCACGTTTCGTTTTCAGTGACCTCTGCCGCCTTTTGAGCCGCCTTCTTCTCTCCCGCCTTGACTACCCAGACGCTGATTTCATACAGCAGCATCAGGGGGATGGCCATGAGAATCTGGGTGACCACATCGGGCGGCGTGAAGAGTGCCGCCACGACGAACACGATCAGAATCGCGTATTTCCTTTTCGCCGTGAGCATCTTTGAGTCAACGATGCCGATTCGCGCCAGAAAAAACATGAAGATGGGAAGTTCAAAGATGATCCCGAAGGCAAGGAGCAGTTTAAAGGTGAACGAAAGGTATTCCCTGATGGAAAGCATGGGGCGGATGAATTCGGTTCCGAAGGCGAGAAAGAATTTAAACCCAAAAGGGAAAACAATGTAGTACGCGAAGAGAGACCCTCCGAGAAAGAAGATAGTGGACAGAATGACAAACGGGGCGACATATTTCTTCTCAGTGGCATAGAGGCCGGGAGACACGAACTTCCAGACCTGATAGAGAAGATAGGGGCTTGCGATCATGATAGCGGCGAAAAATGATACCTTGAGATAGGTAAAGAATGCCTCCGGCAGGCTGGTGAATATCATGGCGCTGTCATTGGGCATTGCCACCTTGAGGGGGATGGTGAGTATCTCGAAGATCCGTTCCTTTACCAGGTAACAAGCGACGAAGATGAGGCCCACCGCGACGATACAGCGCATCAGGCGGCTCCTCAGTTCTTCCAGATGAGAAGTAAAGGGCATTTTTTCGTCAGTCTGATCATTCATCGGTACAACATTTCACCTGCAGCAATGGTTGTGAACGGTGGAGACGCGGCCGAGGAGGCTTTTCATGTCTTGTCATCGGTTGTGTTCTTTTGTTCAGACGGTTTTTCATCAGTTCCGTACAAGAGGGAATTCTTGATGTCTTGTGCGTCGGTCTTTATCTCGTCAACATTGAGAGAGTCTTTAACATCGTCGGTGGCGCGGCGAAACTCGGCGAGACCCTTTCCAAGCGAACGGGCAAGATCGGGAAGTTTCTTCGGGCCGATGATAATCAGGGCCACAATGAGTATAACGATTAATTCAGGCATGCCGATTCCGAACATATCCTCTCACCTGCTCCGGAAATAGACCGTGAATATATATGCAGTTTACAGGGATTGTCAATGTATTTTCATGGTTTGCATTTCAGGGAATTGTGTGATAGAAATTTTCAGTTTAGTGATCAGGGCGAAGTTCTTTTATATAGTGCGTACAAATACAGGAGAATAGTCATGATGACAACAACCGGGATCGTGAGGGATAATCGATATCTGAGGCATGAAACCGGCCGTTTCCATCCCGAATCGCCTCAGCGGCTTGAGGCGATTTACGAGATGCTCGACGGTTCCGATATGAGGGACAAGCTCGTCGACATCAAGCCGCGCTATGCCGCTGAGGATGAGATCAGTGTTGTTCACAGTCATGCGTACATAGAGAGAGTAGCTGGAACGTCCGGTCAGAAGAGGACCTTTCTCGATCCTGACACGGAAACATCCCCGGAATCTTTTGAAACTGCAAAACTGGCGGTGGGAGGTTTGCTGAACGCCATCGACAGTGTCGTCAATGGTGATGTTCAGAACGCTTTTGCGTTGATACGGCCGCCGGGGCATCACGCCGAGCGGGGCCGTGCGGCGGGTTTTTGCATCTTCAACAACGTTGCCGTTGGTGCCCTCCACGCGATTCGAAATCACAACATGAAGAAAATTCTCATTGTTGACTGGGATCTCCATCACGGAAACGGAACCCAGAATACGTTTTACGAAGACCCCCATGTACTGTACTTTTCGACTCACCAGTATCCATTCTATCCCGGTTCGGGCAGTATTAATGAAATAGGAAGTCGAAACGGCCTGGGGTACACGATCAATGTGCCGTTGCGCCGAGGGCCCGGTGATGGGGAATATCTCAGGATTTTCAGAAAGATACTCGAGCCGGTGGCCATGGAATATAAACCTGATATGGTACTGCTCTCTGCGGGATTTGATATATACTTTGATGACCCGCTGGGAGGCATGAGGGTCACACCGGCGGGCTTCAGGAACCTCACCAGAGTACTGCTGAATATTGCCGATGCCTGTTCGAACGGGCGGTTTGTTATTACGCTCGAAGGGGGATACAACATTCAAGGATTACGGGATTCCGTTAAGGCAGTGCTTCTGGAGATGAAGGGGGAAACATTTCAGACCGACGAGCATCTGAGCAGTGTTGAATCGGAGGCGGATAAAGGAATCGACAAAATCATCGAGGCCGTCATCAGGCAGATTGAGCCGATCTGGCGGGTATTTTAATGTAAGCGGTGTCGGGAACCGGCCTCGCTCGCCGCGTGGCGGAGCGTTTCCGGCGGCGCTGTTGACAGGAGGAAGCATCATTGAAACTGAGCAAGGGAGACGTTGAGCATGTGGCGCACTTGGCGCGGCTCAATTTCAGGGAAGAGGACAAAGAAAAGTTTGTCGTGCAGTTGAACGATATCCTCGTTTATATGGATATCTTGAATAAAATTGATACCGCCGGAGTCGAACCGATGACCCATGCGATCACCTTGAACAACGCATTCAGGAATGACGAAGTGGGCGAATCAAAAGGTGTTGAAAAAATCCTGGCAAACGCGCCTGACAGGATGGGTGAATGTTTCAGGGTACCGAAGGTGATCGAATAGCCGTCGGCATGAATATCCAGGCGGCGCGGGGCGAGAATGTCCCTGGACACGGGTTCGACATCTCAATTAAATCCCACAGCGACATATAGATGGTGAATCATTAACAGGCCGTGTTAACAGGCCGTCGAAAAAACAACATGAGGCTGAAAGCCTTTATCGAGGTAGTTATGGAGTTGAACAGGTTAACGATCCATGAATTACAGAGTAAGCTTCGGAACGGTGAAACAACTGCCGTTGCCGTCACCGAATCGGTATACAGGCGAATCGACGACGTCGAAGAGAAGATTCATTCCTATATTACCCTTACAAAAGAACTGGCGTTTCAACAGGCCGAGCAGGCAGACCGGGACATACAGAGCGGTCGCGGCGGCCCGTTGACGGGCATACCGATTGCCCTCAAGGATATCGTCTGCACCGAAAATATCAAGACAACCTGCGGGTCCCGCATACTGGAAAATTTCATTCCGCCCTACGATGCGACGGTAGTGAGAAAATTTCGCGAAGCGGGGGCGGTTTTTATCGGAAAGACGAACATGGATGAGTTTGCCATGGGGTCGTCCACGGAGACATCATATTTCGGTGTAACGAGAAATCCATGGGACGTGACCAGGATTCCCGGAGGATCGAGCGGCGGGTCCGCGACGGCGGTTGCGGCAGAAGAATGCATCGGATCCATCGGGTCGGATACCGGCGGATCGATACGGCAGCCCGCGGCCCTCTGCGGCGTCGTCGGAATGAAACCGACCTACGGGCGGGTTTCCCGGTACGGCCTGATCGCCTTTGCCTCGTCTCTGGACCAGATCGGCCCCTTCTCGAAGGA
>JAFGWZ010000111.1 GCA_016936905.1 Deltaproteobacteria bacterium
AAGAAAGTATCTGTCAGGCCCTGAAAGGGATTCTTTCTGACGAGGGGTATGAAGTGATAACGGCGGGATCGGGAGAAGAGGGGCTGAAGCTGGTCGATGAAGAATTACCCGACCTCGTGCTGCTCGACATATGGCTGCCGGGCATTGACGGGATTGAAACGCTCACCCAGATCAGGGCGAGGCATTCCGCCATTCCTGTTATCATGATCTCGGGGCATGGAACCATTGAATCGGCGGTCAGATCGACGAAGCTGGGGGCCTTTGATTTTATTGAAAAACCGCTGTCTCTGGATAAAGTCGTCCTTACCGTTGAGCATGCCCTCAGCATGGTCAGGCTCGAAGAAGAAAACAGGCTCCTGAAGGGAAAGATCGAGCATGATTATGAGCTGACAGGCAAGAGTAAATCCATCGCGGAACTCAAAGAGATGATTCAGATCATCGCGCCGACGAACGCATGGATACTCATCATGGGAGAGAACGGCACCGGCAAAGAACTTGTGGCACGGTCGCTCCATCGGCTGAGCAAACGTTCGAACATGCCCTTTGTCGAAGTGAATTGTGCCGCCATCCCCGAAGAACTGATTGAAAGCGAGCTTTTCGGCCATGAGAAGGGGTCGTTTACAGGGGCGACGCAGAAAAAGCGGGGAAAGTTCGATCTCGCCAACGGCGGGACCCTCTTCCTCGATGAAGTAGCCGACATGAGCCTTAAGGCACAGGCAAAGATCTTACGGATTCTCCAGGAAAAGAAATTCGAGCGCGTCGGAGGCACCAGATATATCGAAACAGATGTGCGGGTGCTGGCGGCGACGAACAAGGACCTTGAGAAAGAAATGGAAGAGGGGCGTTTCAGGCAGGATCTGTATTATCGACTTCACGTCATTCCCCTTGTCGTCCCCCCGCTGAGAGATCGGAAGGAAGACATTCCTTATCTTGTTGAGCCCTTTCTCAAGGAATTCTCCGAGAAGGAGGGCATCCCGATAAAGCAGATCAGCGATGAGGCGCTGAAGCTGTTCATGAACCATGACTGGCCGGGAAACGTGAGAGAATTGAAAAATATCATAGAACGGCTGGTGATTATGACCCCCTCGGTTATCATACAGGAGGAAGACATTCCACCTATGATAAAAAAGAACGGAGGGGATGGAGAACCATCCGACGGCGATCTGCAACAAACGGATACCTTCAGGGAAGCAAAAGAAGAATTCGAAAAACATTTTATCATTCAGAAACTGCAGGAAAACGAGTGGAATATATCAAAGACGGCAAAGGCAATCGGTATCGAGCGGAGCAACCTCCATCGGAAGATCAGAAGCTACGGTCTCGAGGCAAGAAAGGAATAGGAACGCGTCGTTTCGATAACCATGCGGATGGTATACCGCCGGGCCTGTAATGGGGATAACGACGGGAGACAGGGGACGCAAACCGCCTGCCCTCTTCCGAAGACTTTGGAGTGACCGTTCTACCGTTGCAGCAGAGTATCGCTGATTTTATCGTGGAGCCGTTGTGACGCCAGCTGGTTTCCCAGCAATCCGACTCGTATGCCCACGGTGGTAAGGTTTTTGGATTTGTAGGTCACATTGAAGCGGACCTTTTCCTGGTCGATAATGGCGTCGATGGTCCCGCTGCCGATTTCCTTTTCGGGGATGACGTCAACTGCCTTCATTTCGGCCACCGTTTTTTCACAGGCTTTCCACACACTGTCGAACGAGAAGTTATAATCCGTCCTCAGCTCTCCGTTGACGAACATGTATGTTCCCGTGCCGGCCGTTACGGCGGCTCCACCGGCGACCAGCATTGGACATCCGGACAGCATAAGAGCTCCCACCATAACCAGAAGAATCCATCCTTTTGCAACCATGTTCCGCATTCACTTAACTCCTTCGTTGGTCTAATGTCTGCGAATTGAGTTTCTCCCGCCGAAATGCCGTGCGGCTCCATACTGTGGATTTCAGCTTTCCATCCCCCGGGTGGCGATCGTTCCTCTGGAACGGATGCCGGGGATAGACGATGCCGCCCGTAACATATTCGGGTCTTTCTTGCCCCCCCGCAGCCCGTATCTTCACTGTGGTGTTTTTGAAATACCGGCGGGACAGGCTAAAGTGCGTTCACTATAAAGTATGTTGAAAGACTTGTCCATGTTTTTTGTTGTTCCGCCACGGCCCTTCTGATAGGCTGGTATCACTCTTGTCTCCGCCCGGAAGGTTGTTCCACGATGAAGAAATTGATACTGATTATGGTGATAGCGTGGTGCTTGCCCGGGGGGGTGGATGCCTTTATCCTCAAGGGGGAAACTCACCAGGGGCCACTGCGGATATCATCTCATTATCGAGATCTGTCTCCCGGTAATGTTATTGCCATCATGGTTGAATCGCCTGTACCGTCGAAAGCATGGGCTCAATTCGGCGACAAAAGGTATCACTTCGTTTCCCGTGCCGGCGGCAGGTCCTGGTTTACACTCATTGATCTTGGACTTGCCATATCGCCAGGCCCCCATGTCCTTCGTGTCGGTGTCGCCTGTCCCGACGGATATGAGAAAACCTTTTCCGTGACGCTGACGGTGACTCAGCGGCCTTTCCCGGTGAAACAGCTTACGGTGGATGACCGCTTCACTGTTTTATCGCCCGACGTTCTCAAGCGGGTTCTCCGCGAAAAGAAAGAAATCGAGGCTGTGTATTTGGCAATCACACCGTCATGGCTGGGAGAAGGTGGATTTGACGTGCCGTCACGGGGGGTACTGAGAGACAATTTCGGGGAGAAACGATTGTTCAACGGCGAGGTTAGGTCCCGGCACCGAGGCGTTGACATCGGGTCTCCCCAGGGAACAGAGGTAAGGGCTTCTAATGCCGGAAGAGTTGTTCTCACGGGAAATTTTTACTTCGGAGGCAATACGGTCATCATCGATCACGGAGCAGGACTGTTCTCAAATTACTGTCATCTGTCCGCCATTCTGGTAGGGAAAGGATCGCTGGTCGAGAAAGGAGCGGTCATTGGACTGACAGGTTCTACCGGCAGGGCAACCGGACCTCATCTCCACTGGGGATTCAGGCTTTATAATGAACCCGTCGATCCTCTCTCAGTCATGCACCTGCCCTTTGAGGAGTGAGAGGGTCAGGGAGTCGCCGTTATATTATCAGTCCCAATCCTCGAGGGGGTTGACGCCATCGAAACATCTGAGGCAGAGCTGCTTTCTCGGTATCATCAGCGCCGATACAAACGCGTCGATCGTGTTGAATTTAACGGAATCGGCACCAATTCGATGGGCAATCCATGCCTCTATTTCCCGCAGGTCGTTCATGGACCGTATATCGCCACTCCTGATCAACTGCCGGACAATCAGTTCATCGTATGAACGGGTCGAAATGCCGAAATCGCAGGGGTACATCAGGGGAGGACAGGCGATGCGGACATGGACCTCCCTCGCATCGGCATCTTTCAAGTCCTTGACTTTATTCATTATTTGCGTTCCGCGAACGATCGAGTCGTCGCAGATAAGGATTTTCTTATCCCTGACGGCATAGTGGAGCACCGAAAGCTTCCGTTTCGCCATCCGTTCCCGGGCTATCTGTGTTGCCTGCATATAACTGCGGTCGGCATAGCGATGATACAGGAATACTTCCTGATAGATGATTTTGGAACGATGATGGTAGCCCAGAGCGTGACCGATTCCCGACAGCGGAACCGGAGCGACCACATCGGCAGGGGGGCAGCCTTCGTCAATATCGCGTTGGGCAAGCTGAGCGCCGAGATTGTTCCGGGCTTCCTGCACGAATACGCCGTCGATAATCGAATCGATGCTTGCCGTGTAGGCCCATTCAAAGGCGCAATGTGCCGTCCTGCGCGACTCAACCTGTACCACCGTATGGAACCCGTTTCCATCGATGAGGACGATCTCGCCGGGACGGATATCACGAACCGTCTGCATACCCAGGTTCTGAAGAGCCCGCGATTCCGAACTGACGGCATAGCGAGTGCCGTCCTTGCCGAGAATGAGCGGTCTGAATCCATAAATATCTCTGGTCGCGTAGATGCCGTCCTTGGTAAGGACAACCAGTGCATAGGCTCCCTTGATTTTCTTCGCCAGGGCCTTGATCCCGCTGACAATATCCGGTTCTTCTATAATGACCTTTGAAATTGTTTCGATATCATAGCTCTTGTAATACGACTTGCCCCGGTCCATCATATCCTTCATCAATTCTTCAGCGTTGATGATATTCCCGCTGAAGGCAACGGCTATTTCACCCAGACGTGTCTGCCATTTCATGGGCTGTCGTTCCCACAGGCTCACGTGGCCGATACCCCATCGACCCTTCAGGATTCGCAATTCTTCGTCGGTAAATGTGTCGATTACCTTTCCGTGGTGGGTGACGTGGTTGATTTCCTTGCCGAAGGAAATATCGCTGTCGTATTCTTCCTTCTGCTTTTCAAGAAAATCAACCTGGTGGATGCTATTTTCGTTGTGATTATATGTCGATATGCCGCAATATTCCTGGCCCCTGTGCTGGAGAAAATCGATCCCCTGATAGATGTCGTAAACGCATTCGGCCTGTGAATAGATCCCGAACAATCCGCAGTTTTCTTGTATTGATTTCATGATTCTTCTCTTTGTGCAACATGCCCCAGCGGGGGTGTTATGAACTCTCCTGCCTTTACCGGTTCTATCGCGACGGCATGGAGTGTTTCGATGAAAAGTTAACGGAAACTCGACAGCAATCCCCTATGATTCCCGGGTTTGAATACGTTACCCTATGTCTTGATGGTATTCCTGGAGAGATTTTACCCGGCCATGTCCCTCCCTGACCGCGGCGATTCCCTTTACGGTGGCTATCGCGGCGGCGGCCGTCGTAATATACGGAACCTTGTATTTGATGGCCGCTTTTCGGATATACGAATCATCATACTGGCTCAATTTCCCGCTCGGAGTATTAATCACGAGCTGTATCTCTTTGTTCTTTATTCCATCGACGATGTTCGGCCGTCCCTCATGCATTTTCAATATGGCCTCCGAGGCGATGCCGTGCCGGCCCAGATATTCTCCCGTGCCCTTCGTTGTTTTTATGGTGAATCCCAGATCGCGGAACGCTCTGGCCACCTCGATAATCGATGCCTTGTCCAGGTCCGATATGGTGATGAGGACCGTTTCTCTCGATGGCAACGTCTGTTGCGCCGCTTCCTGGGCTTTGAAAAAGGCAAGTCCGAACGAATCGGCAAGCCCCAGGACTTCGCCGGTGGATCGCATCTCCGGTCCGAGCAGAGGATCGACTTCCGGGAACATATTGAAGGGGAAGACCGCCTCCTTGACCCCGAAATGTGGGAAGGATTTTCTCTTCAACTGAAGATTGCGGATGGTTTCCCCCATCATAATCTGGGTCGCGATCCTCGCCATGGAGATATTGCAGACCTTCGAAACGAGGGGAACCGTCCGCGACGCCCGTGGATTTGCCTCGAGGATATAGACGATATCGTTGGCGATGGCGTACTGAATGTTCATCAACCCGGAGACCTTCAGCTCTACGGCGATCTTTCTCGTGTACTCGAAGATCGTGTCGATATGCCGGGCCGGAATGCTGATGGGGGGGATGACGCAGGCGGAGTCGCCCGAGTGGACTCCCGCGAGTTCTATATGTTCCATGACGGCGGGGATGAACGCGTCAGTCCCGTCGGAGATTGCATCCGCCTCGGCCTCGATGGCGTTTTCCAGAAATTTGTCGATCAGGATGGGCCGTTCAGGCGTCACGTCGACGGCAACGGCAAGATACCGTTTCAGCATCTGCTCATCGTGAACGATTTCCATTCCCCGGCCTCCCAGGACATATGAGGGGCGGACAATGAGCGGGTAGCCGATTGTCGCCGCTATGTCAAGGGCTTCCTGAAACGTGCTGGCCATGCCCGACTGCGGTTCGGGAATGCCGAGCTTCTCCATCATTTTTCGGAATCGGTCCCTGTCCTCCGCCAGGTCGATGACTTCCGGCGATGTTCCCAGGATTGTGACCCCCGCCTCGGCCAGTTCGCTGGCGATATTCAGTGGCGTCTGCCCTCCGAACTGGACGATGACTCCTTCCGGTTTTTCATTTTCGTAAATGCTCAACACGTCTTCGACGGTCAGCGGTTCGAAATAGAGACGGTCCGACGTGTCGTAATCGGTTGATACCGTTTCGGGGTTACAGTTGATCATGATCGATTCATAGCCTTGGTCTCTCAACGCGAAGGCGGCGTGCACGCAGCAGTAATCGAACTCAATTCCCTGCCCGATCCTGTTAGGGCCGCCGCCGAGAACAATGACCTTTTTCCTGTCGGACGGTATGACCTGGTTGGGGGCGTTGTAGGTTGAGTAATAATAGGCGGCATCGTTTACTCCGCTGACGGGGACCGGCTCCCATCCCTGAATGATGCCCAGGGACTTTCGCCGTTCCCTGATTTCTTTTTCCTTGACGGCAAGCAGCCGTGCGAGGTAGCGGTCGGCAAAGCCTTCCTTTTTCGCCTGTATCAACAGGTCGTCGGGCAACGTTTTCCCGCGGTAGGCCAGGATTTCCTCTTCCCGCTCCACCAGTTCTTTCATCTGCTGAATGAACCAGTGCTTGATATGGGTCTTCTCATGGATCTCGTCGATAGCCGCCCCTTTGCGGAGTGCCTCGTACATGATGAATTGCCGTTCGCTTGTCGGCTTGGAGAGAAGCCCCATCAGCTCGTCGAGGGATTTTTCGTTGAAATCCTTGGCATATCCGAGGCCATAACGGTTTATCTCAAGAGACCGTATCGCTTTCTGGAATGCTTCCTTGTATGTCTTGCCGATGCTCATGGCTTCGCCGACGGCCCGCATCTGCGTGCCCAGGACATCCTCGGCGCCTTCGAATTTTTCGAAGGCCCATCGGGCGAACTTGACGACCACATAATCGCCGGATGGTTCGTATTTGTCGAGAGTGCCCTCTTTCCAGTAAGGGATTTCATCCAAGGTGAGCCCGGCGGCAAGCATGGACGAAATCAGCGCGATGGGGAAACCTGTCGCCTTGGATGCCAGCGCCGATGAACGGGATGTCCGGGGGTTGATTTCAATGACGACGACCCGGCCCGTCGCGGGATCGTGGGCGAATTGAACGTTCGTCCCTCCGATGACCTCGATGGCCTTGACAATACTGTATGAATAGTCCTGCAGTCGTTTCTGCAGTTCCGGTGAGATCGTCAGCATCGGCGCCGTGCAGTATGAGTCTCCGGTGTGGATGCCCATGGCGTCGACGTTTTCGATAAAGCAGACTGTTATCATCTGGTTTTTCGAGTCACGGACAACCTCGAGTTCAAGTTCTTCCCAGCCGAGAACTGATTCTTCTACCAGGACCTGTCCGATCATGCTGGAGGAAATTCCACGGCTGGTAATCGTCTGAAGTTCTTCCTGGTTATAAACGAGGCCTCCGCCGGTTCCTCCCATGGTGTATGCCGGCCTGATAACCACGGGGTATCCCAGTTCCTCGGCGATCTTTTCCGCTTCTTCCACGCTATACGCAGGTTCGCTTTTCGGCATCTCGATGCCGAGGCGGTTCATTGTCTCTTTGAAGGCAATGCGGTCTTCCCCCCGCTCGATTGCGTCGACGTTCACGCCAATGACCTTGACGTTGAATTCGTCGAGTATTCCCGCTTTATACAGTTCGGACGTCAGATTCAGTCCCGACTGGCCGCCGAGGTTGGGGAGGACCGCGTCGGGACGTTCCTTTTCAATAATTTCCCGTAATGATGGCACGTTCAATGGCTCGATATAAGTATAATCGGCCATTCCCGGGTCGGTCATAATGGTGGCGGGGTTTGAATTAACGAGAACAATTTCGTACCCGAGCTTTCTCAGGGCTTTGCACGCCTGAGTGCCGGAATAATCAAATTCACATGCCTGCCCTATGATAATAGGGCCGGAGCCAATGATCAGAACCTTTTTTATATCTTTTCGCGTGGGCATCTTCCTACCTTCATGTTTTCGTTTATTTCTGAGTTAACCGGTTTTTACAATACTGCGCAAACCGGCGAATTATAGTGAAGTTGCAGGCCTGTGTCAACCCGATTTTTTAGTTGATTTAAAGGAGTTATGCCGTTGAGAGTTTTAAAAGACGTTGTAATATTAGTGGCTTGACGCGATACGGTGGTGTCTTAAAGCTCTCCTCTCAGCTTGGCCAGTTCTTTGACCAGCTTTTCTTCCTTTTTACTCAGGTTGGCGGGAATTTCGACGAGCGTTTGAACGATCTGGTCGCCTTTGCCGAAGCCGCGGAGATGGGGAAACCCCTTTCCTTTCAGACGAAATATCTTGCCGTACTGTGTCCCCTTGGGGATCTTTATTTTTTCATTTCCGTTCAAGGTTGGGACTTCCACCGTTGCTCCCAGGACTGCCTGGGTCATCGAGATAGGCATTTTACAGACAACGTCGTCCCCACGGCGTTCAAAATACTCGTGAGGGGTAACGCTAATGAAGACGTAAAGATCGCCGCTGGGGCCGCCGAACTCGCCGGCTTCACCCTCGCCTCGAAGTCGGAGCCGTGAACCCGTTTCAACACCGGGTGGTATCCGTAACTCCACGACCTTCCTTTCTTTTGCTTTGCCCGTTCCCCGACAATTTCTGCAGGGATTTCGTATAATTCTCCCCTCCCCCCGACAGTTCGGGCAGGTGGTGCTGATGCTGAAGAAGCCGCTCCGCTGCATGACCTGACCCCGTCCCTGGCAGGTAGGGCAGAGTTCCGGTTCCGTACCCGGCGCGGCGCCGCTTCCATTGCATTGGCCACAGGTGATGAACTTGTCCAGTTCAATTTCCGTCGTCGTTCCGAACGCCGCGTCCATGAATGAGATGGAAAGATCATACCGCAGGTCCGCCCCCTGCCGGGGTGCCGTCCTCGACCGCCCTCGTCCGGTGCCGAACCCGAAAATATCTTCAAATATGTCGCCGAAACTTGAGAAAATATCTTCAAATCCCGAGAAGCCCCGATATCCCGTACCACTCAATCCTTCATGGCCGAACCTGTTATAGATATCCCGTTTTTCCGGATCGCTCAGTACCTCGTACGCTTCCGCCGCTTCTTTGAACTTTTCTTCCGCTTCTTTATTGCCGGGATTTCTATCGGGATGAAACTGCATCGCCAGTTTTCGGTAGCTCCGCTTGATTTCCTCAGACGATGCGTTGCGATCGACGGCGAGTATTGTGTAATAGTCAGCCTTCATAGGTGTGTTCCGGGATATGTCGTGTTAGTTCGCTCACATGCCGTCTTGGCGGTTGCCGGCGGGCAGACGCACCAGACGGCCCATGTGCCTGCTTCTACGTGCTAAATTAATAACCAGCCGATGTCATGTCAAGGTTTATGTATCGATTATTTCAGAAGCAGGCGCAATGCTTCTTCGTATTTCTCCTTTGTGTTCAAAATGACATCATCGGGAAGGGTAGGAGCGGGAGGTCTCTGATCCCACTCAATTGAAAGAAGGTAATCTCTAAGATATTGCTTATCGTAACTTTTCTGAGCCCGCCCTTCTTCATAATCTTCCTTGGGCCAGAACCGCGATGAGTCGGGCGTTAAGAGTTCGTCGATCAGGATCAGGCGATCATCGATCATGCCGAATTCCATCTTGGTGTCTGCGATAATAATGCCAGCCGCATCGGCGATACGGGATGCTTTCTCATAAACCTTCATGGCGATATCGATAATGGCTTTTGTCAGTTCACCGCCTATAATGCCCGCCATCTCTTCCTGTGAGATTGGCTCGTCATGGACACCCATCTCGGCCTTTGTCGACGGAGTGAAAATCGGCTCACTCAGTTTTGCCGATTCTTTCAATCTGTCAGGGAGGCGTATCCCCGACACGGGCTTTCCCTGTCTGTAATCTTTCCACCCCGAACCTGACAGGTAGCCCCTGACAATGCATTCCACCGGCAGTGGACGGGCTTTTTGCACCAGCATGGTTCTTCCCTCCAGAATCTTCCGGTAGGGTCCGCACACCGCCGGCAGTTTCGCCACATCCATTTCAACAAGGTGGTTGTCCACGATGTCTTTCATCTGATCGAACCAGAAGGCAGACATGGCAGTCAGTATCTTTCCTTTGCCGGGGATGGGGTTCGGCATGATGACGTCAAAAGCGGAAATCCTGTCGGACGCCACGATGAGCAGATAATTGTCCACTGCGTAAATGTCCCTGACCTTGCCGCGATTTACAAGGTTCAGGTTGCTGAGATTGGTCTCTACGATCCCTGCCTGTGCCATATCCGCCCCTTCTCATTTATCGTAAAAAAGGATTCCTCTTCTTTTCATTGCCGATCGTCGACGTGGGAGTTCTCCCGTAATTATGGCCGGGAAGCACGACGGTATCATCGGGCAATGACAACAGCTTTGTTGTGATTGACCGGAACATGACATCCCATGAACCGCCTGGCAAATCAGTCCGTCCCACACCTTCCACGAAAAGAGTGTCGCCGGTGAAGACATAGCCCGGGTGGTAGAGGGCCATGCCGCCGGGAGAATGCCCCGGTGTATGTATAACCTTTAATTGTATTGCCCCCACAGTGATGACGTCTCCATCGTTCACCATGATATCCGCCGGAGGAGATTCCTTTGCGTTGAACATGCGGAGCATCGCTGACGGTGTCGAGGTGAGCATCGGGGCGTCCCCTTCGTGTATGATGATTTCAGCCCCCGTTTTTTCTTTCATATCGGCATTGCCACCGATATGGTCCACGTGTCCGTGGGTGTTCACAATATATTTGATGGTTATGTTGTCCTGCTGTGCCTGGGCAATAATGCCTGCAGTGTCGGAGGCAGGATCGATAACCAGTCCTTCCCCGCTTTTCTCGTCTCCCACGAGATAGGCGAAGACCATCATATTCCCGACAAGCATCTGTCTTACAATCATTTTCAACTCCGTTTGAAAGCTTTGCATAATGTCGACCTATGTCATTTCGACCGAAGGGAGAAATCTTGAATATATTGATATCATTAAGATTCCTCGTAGTTATTGCTCCTCAGGTTGACATAAATCAAGATATGCAAAGTTTTTCGTTTCATTTCTTGGTTTCACCGAGGCCAAAAAAGCAACCTAATAGCCTTTTTTTACGGTAAAGTCAATCCATTTCAATGCCGATATATAAGTATCCGTGGTGATTACCGTGATGAGGAACAATGGCCCAATGACCGTTCAGCGGCGCCCCGTGCGCGACCGGCGCAGTCATCCGCGGCGGTAACCGTTGGTAATTCTGACTGAAACAAGATTACATTGTATTAGGGAGACGAGTACCATGAACAGGAAAATGACATGCGAAGCCCCATCAACAATCTCATACCAGTATGATATATTCAGTACTGTCGGGAGAATTCTTACCTCCTCCCTGGACCCTCAAGAGGTGTTCCAACGGGTTATGACCGTCATCGGGGAATTTTTCGCTCCCCGGCACTGGTCGCTGTTGTTGCAGGATGAAGTTACCGGACAGCTCAGATTTGAAATCGTCATGGGCCTTGATCCTGAAAAAATGAGTAATGTTGTTCTCATGCCCGGTGAAGGCATTGCCGGGTGGGTCTGTCAGCATGGCGAGCCACTGGTGATTGAAGATGTGCAGCGGGACCGCCGTTTCAGTTCCCGTGTTGATAATCTCCTGGGTTTTACAACACAGTCGGTGGTGTGCGTTCCTATTGTGAACGGAAGAAATAAGGTGATAGGGGCCATCGAGCTGATCAACGAAATATCACCGGACCGGCCTGCCATGGGAACCGGCGATATCTTTACCGATGTAGCCCTGCTCACGTCGATCGGTGTCTTTACGGGAATCGCGGCAGAGAACGCGTTTCTGCATCAGAAAATCGTCGACCTTGCCATGGTCGATGCTCTGACAGGCCTGTACAACCGATTGTATTTCAATGAAGCATTCGAAAGAGAAGTGGACCGGGTACGCCGCCATGGCCGAACAGCCTGCGTTCTTTTGGCGGATGTCGACCGATTCAAGGAGATCAATGATACATTCGGACACCTCGTTGGTGACAAGGCGCTTCGAGCCGTTGCCGACATCCTCAAAGCGTCGGTCCGTAAATCCGATATTGTGGCCCGGTTCGGCGGTGACGAGTTTGTCATCCTCATGCCCCTGTCCGATGAAGCAAAGGGGAGAGTTCTCGCGGAGCGGATACGCTCTTTAATCGATCAGTGGAATGAAAAGGCGCCTCTGCCGGGAGTGACCCTTCAGGTAAGCATCGGTATTCATGAAGCCGGCCCTGAGGATATCGGGACGGTTCTCATGGTGGCCGATGAAAAGTTGTACCGGGAAAAGAGATATCGTAAACAATAAGAAGAATGAGTTGTTTGACATTAAAATCATAACGTTGTAAGTAAAAAAGCCGAGGTGCGTGTGAACCTCTCGCCGTCGATCGGGAAGAACAGGGCGGTGATATACCCGACGGGATTGCCGTAGAAATTCATCCGAAAGGAGAGAATCGTTAACTGTCACTGGACATGGGGGTAATGCCATGGGTTCGGAAACGGAACGGAGCAAAACGCGGGTCAAAGGTTTCAGCGATGCCGAGATGGATTTCCAGCTCATCCGGCAACTGGGGTCGACGGCGTACGGCGGGGCATCCGTCGGAGAGTGTCTCGCCCTTGTGGGACGGGTCGAAGATGGTAGTCCCTCGAGCTGGGTGGACGGGTTTACAGCCCTCGCGCGGCGGCAGGAGGCGGATGCGGAGAGGCGGGCGGAGAGATGCCATTCAATCAGCGCCCGTGAGCAGTACCTCAAGGCATGTAATTCATACCGTGCCGCCGAATATTATACCCATTACCGCGATTCCACACACCGTGATCTGGGAATGAGCAGCCGGCGCTGCTTTGTGGCGGCAATGCGCCATGCCGACCATACCTGTGAATCGCGAACGCTTCCTTTCAAAGACATGGCGCTCCCCTTTTACTTCATGGCTCCGGCGGCAGACGGGGGAAAGCGTCCAACGCTTTTGATTGTCAGCGGTTTTGACGGGACCACCGAGGAAGAGTACCTTCAGACGGGCTTTGCCGCCCTTCAACGGGGATACAATATCGCCCTGTTTGCCGGACCCGGACAAATGGATACCCTTCGGTTTTACCCCGATACCGGGTTTGAACCGGAATTTGAAAAACCGGTGGGAACCGTTCTGGACTATGTGGCCGGTAGAAGCGATGTGGACCCTGAACGGATCGCCCTCCTGGGCATAAGTTTCGGCGGGTATTTCGCCACCCGGGCGGCGTCGCGGGAATCCCGGATACGGGCGCTGATCGCGAATTCCCCCATCCTTGACCTCCACGACTACATGACAGGGTTCATCGGATTCGATCCCGCGGAAATGTCCGATGGGGATGATTTCGGGCCACAGGACCTGCCGTCGATACCCGATGATGTCATGTCGCCCCAGTTGAAAGCGATGGCGGCCAATCTCATGGGTAGATTCAGGCAGCCGTCGTTCAAGGCGACCTACCGATACATGCGGGAATTCACCGTTGGGGAAGCGTTGGCCGATATTGCCTGTCCATGCTTCGCCATGGTCGGCGCGGGAGAAGGGAGCGAACCGCACCGTCAGTTTACGTCCTTCTGCGACGGCGTGTCAGGGCCGGTTTCGTCCTACCGGTTTACCCAGGAAGAAGGTGCCGATTCTCACTGTCAGGTAGGAAATCTTGCGTTTGCCAACGCCGTCTTTCTCGACTGGCTCGATGAGCTCTTTGACTGATGGAAAAAGACCCGGCCGCCCGTTTCGTTCTCGCAGGATCGCCCCGACTGATCGCCGGGGTGGCCCCGGCGGTCGCGGTTTCGGTATCACAACGATACGATTCGAACCGGTTTGACGTTGATGTCGACCCATACGCCGCCGGTGACATAAGGGTCGTTCTTCAGCCACTCGTTCAGCGCCGCTTCCGTGTCAAACTCGACGAATAACGCCGAACCAATCATCCCTCCGGCTTCGTTGAGAATGGCTCCGCCGGTAAGAAATGTCCCCGCCGCCTTCATGGCCTTTACATTTTCCAGGTGAGCTTCCCGGACCTTGAGTCTCCGGCCGGGAGCTTCACTGTCCGTTCCGTCGTAGGCAATGACCAGGTACTGCATGGCACTTTTTCCTTTCTCGTCAATGTATGTGGCGGTACCCCGTTTCCACCTCTCTCTGAAGCAGGCGCAACAGCTGTCAGATATACTCCGTCTTTTCCCGGGCAGGTGTTCTCGGTGTCTGCATCGGTTCCGTGCCCGGTTTGCCGAGGCACACCAGGGCGATCAGATCCTTTGCGGGATTGACATGGAGGATCGACTTGGTGATTTCCTGATCGAACAAGGTGAACCAGAGCGTTCCCAG
>JAFGWZ010000112.1 GCA_016936905.1 Deltaproteobacteria bacterium
GACATGCTTGGAATGTTTGATAGATTCGTCCCGAAGTTCGTGAAGAAATACGCCGATCTCAATTCAATGATGAAAGAAGCGATCGGGAGGTATATCGCCGAGGTTAAAACCGGCACGTTTCCGGGGCCGGAACACTCATTTAAATAAAATGATCTCTGTGTCGTGGATCGTGACGCCCTTTCATCATCGTCACGGTCCATGACATACCGACGGCAGATAATCACACTGCCATTTTTCCCAGTTTGCCCTCTTTAAAGAAGTCGATGACCTCGCCCACTTTGCCCTTTGCGCCGATATACACGTCGACACCGGCGTTCTTCAATATGCCTGCGGCCTTTCGACCGATGTTTCCGGTAATCACCACATTGACATTATGACCGGCTACAAGATTCCCGGTAGCCGTACCCCTGGTTACTCATTGCATATGCTGGCCCGTATTTTCGATTGCCGAAAACTCCAGGGTTTCCACGTCGACAACCATGTAGTATCGGCATCTGCCGAATCTCGGGTCGACCAGGCTTGTCATCTCCGTTCCTGTGGATGAAACCGCCGCCTTCATATCTCCTCCGCCGATCCTCCGAACTCAATTCGTATATTCTCAGGGGAATCACATCTTTTCAGATTTATTCCTCGATTCTCACTTTGATATTAAAAAAAAATGGTTATACTGAAAACGTCTGTGATATGCAGAATACTAGGAGGGAATAGATAAGGCAAGGGGGAATACCCATAAAGCGATTCAAAATACTTGACAGACGGTGTTCTGCCGGGTAGATGCTTTAATCTGTTTTTTAATCCGCGCCCGTCTGAGCGTATCGTGAGAGGATGCTGTGATCAGAGCCCTGACTGAACTGAAGTCAAATGAAAGCGGAACGATTCGAGAAATTCGAGGCGGTGGCGCATTGACGCGTCGCCTTGGAGCACTGGGAATTACACCCGGTCGTCAAATAACAAAAATCAGTTCCATGTCTTTGAGAGGGCCCGTCACCGTCCAGGTAAACAGGTCTCAGATTGCGCTTGGATTCGGAATGGCGAGCACGATTCTTGTCGATATAGATCGGAAACCACAATGAAAATCTTACTCATGGGGAACCCCAATGTAGGGAAAAGTGTCCTTTTTTCCCGTCTCACCGGGGTACGCGTCATTTCCGCCAACTATCCAGGCACAACCGTCAATTTCACCCAGGGATTCATGAAGGTGGGTGAGAAACCTGCGAAAGTCATCGATGTACCGGGTACCTACACCCTCGAGCCTACCTGCGAAGCTGAAGAAGTTGCCGTTGAGATGCTTCGATCAGGTGATGTGATCATCAACGTTATCGACGCAACCAACCTGGAACGGAATCTCTATCTGACGCTTCAGTTGCTTGAACAGGACGTACCGATGATCGTCGCGCTCAACCTCTGGGATGATACAAAGCACCGTGGAATCTCCATTGACGTCGACAAACTCCGCGATATTCTCGGCGTTCCGGTCATCCCCGTATCGGCACGGACCGGACAGGGGATAGACGTCCTCGTCAAAAGCATCCCCCTCGCGGCGAATCCACACAATATTCCGAAAAGCCTTAACGAACGATGGGCATCGATCGGCTCGATTATCGTCCAGGTTCAGCACCTGATCCATCGCCATCACACCTGGTATGAACACCTCGAAGATGCCAGCGTGAAGCCGAGATACGGTGGATTTATTGCCGCGGTAGTCCTCGCCGCGTCATTCCTCTCCATCCGTTTTATCGGAGAGACGCTCATCGATTATATATTCGATCCCGGCTTTAACCATCTCTGGGCCCCTGTCCTCATGAAGCTGAGCTCAATGATGGGTGGAAGCGGTTTTCTCCATGACATAATCATCGGCAAATTGATCGACGGCGAGATTCACTTTGTTGAATCTTTCGGCCTTCTCAGCAGCGGGCTGTATGTGCCCTTCGGCATGGTGCTGCCCTACATCTTCGCTTTTTACTTCATTCTCGGCCTTCTTGAAGATATCGGGTACCTGCCGCGGCTGGCAATCCTTCTCGATACAACCATGCACCGCATCGGGTTGCATGGATATGCCATTGTCCCTACCCTGCTCGGTTTCGGCTGCAATGTACCGGCGGTCCTGTCTACACGGGTTCTTGAAAGCAGGAGGGAGCGATTCATCGCCGCCACACTGGTGTGCATCGCCATACCCTGCGCGACGGCCCAGGCAATGATCTTCGGTCTCGTCGGCAAATTCGGAGGACGGTATGTTCTCATCGTCTATCTCACCCTGTTCATTGTCTGGATAATCCTCGGCAGCATACTGAACCGTTTTTTGAAAGGACGAAGCCCCGAACTTCTGATTGAGATTCCGCCATACCGTTTTCCACCATGGAATTCGGTTTTTCAGAAACTCGCTTTGAGAATACGCCTCTTCCTCATGGAGGCGGTTCCGGTTATCCTGGCGGCGGTTCTCGTTGTAAATATCCTTTTCGTAGCCGGAGCATTCGACGCCGTCGCCCGGTTCACCGCGCCGGTCATAACGGGCATCCTCGGCCTCCCCGAGGAAGCCATTACCGGTATCGTTGTCGGTTTTATCAGGAAAGACGCCGCTCTCGGCATGTTGGGCCTCCTGCCGATGACGGCCAAGCAGATGGTCATCGGCAGTGTCGTCCTGACGATGTTTTTCCCCTGTATCGCCACCTTCGTCGTACTCCTGAAAGAACTCGGGCTCAAGGATTTCATCAAATCGTCAGCAATCATGATCGTCACGGCACTCCTGACGGGAGGAATTCTCAATATCATCTTGTAGATACACCTCTTTCTTCTTGACACGCACCGCAACGCCTTCTATAGTCAAAACAACAAATTAACCGGGACCGTACCACTACACGCCATGACGGTTTCTCATGAAAACAACCAGGAAATGTCCGGGTCTTCGAGGTTGGTTCTGAATACCGCGTGGGCATGGGATATCCTGAGGAATGCAGCCGCTGATTACAGATATAACGGCGACGCCAACATGGCCGCCGCCATTGCTTTTTATTTTATTCTCTCTTTCATTCCATTCATCATGCTCACCATCGTGCTGAGCGGGCTTGTTTTGGTGGACAACTCCTCCATCCAGGATGGACTGGGCACCATCATCAAGACCTTCAACCCCTATTTTTCCGGTGAATTCTTCACCCATTTCGGTGAAATCGAAAGGCGAACCACCGTCCTCGGATGGGTGGGCGTCGTTCTTCTTGTCTGGTTTTCTTCTCTTATTTTCAATTCAGCACAGACCTCCCTCGGAATTATCTTCCGGCACCGCAGAAAGAAAAAATTCGTCACCTCCAAATTGATGATCGTGGCGATGATCGTTATCGGCTGGGGTGTCATCGTTATGATTATGGGGATAACCTATCTGACGACCCTTCACATGGAGACCATCAGGCACATCGAACAATGGCGGCTGTTGCAGAAATCGGGGATTCCCGTGGTTCTTCGCTATATCCTGCCCTACTTCACAATGCTCATCTTTTTCACCCTGGTGTATAAGGCGATCCCTACCACGGTAATACAGTGGCGGCACGCGGGAGCCGCCAGTTTCTTATTCACGACACTGGCGGAAATCAGCAAACATCTGTTCATGTGGTATGTCACATCATTTTCACAATATCATCTCCTCTTCGGTTCCCTCACGACTGCCATGCTTTTCATAGTATGGATTTTCTATCTCGCAGTGATCTTCTTATTCTCCGCGGAGATTGTCTCTTCTTTTCTCAAGCGGGACCTTATTCTCCTTGAAAAAGCCTTTCTCAGAAGGGAGCAGTATCGATGAAAACCTATGAACGTCTTTTTCGCAGGTTCGGCAGGGTCTATCGCAAAGGAACGTATATATTTGAGGAAGGTGACGAAGGACGCGACATGTTTTTTATTCTTGAAGGGCATGTCCGCGTGGAGAAACAGGCGGGAGGCCTGACCAAAACGCTCATTGAATTGAAAAAAGGGGACTATTTCGGCGAGATGGCCGCCATCATCGAGGCTCCCCGAAGTGCCTCGGCACTGGCGGTGGAAGATTGCAGCATTGCCGTTATTGACAGCGAGACATTCTCTCAACTGCTCCGAGAAAGCAGTGACATATCACTGCTTTTCCTGAGGGAATTTTCCCACCGCTTGACGCGGACAAATGAAGCGCTTGATGCGCTGGCAAAAAGCAGGATGAAGCTCATGACGGTTTTTTTGCTTATGAAGAAGTGGTCTTTCAAGGAGGAAGTGATTCCCGTCAATGAATTATCTTCCTTTCTCGGTGAAGAGCCGATCGACATGTATGAAACACTGAAAGATCTGGAACACGATGGTATCATCACGATCACCAACGGGACCATCAGCGAGTTCCATCAAGATAATGCATGGAATGTCCTTCAAAACTGGATTTCCTCGCGTCAGCCATCCCGCCATCCATGAGCTTCGAAACAGTCGCTTCCATTACTTTGCCGGCTGATTGTCCGGCCAAACCGTCGTCATTTGACAAAAGACTGTCATCTTCCTATAAGCCAATATGTTGCAACGGGACAGAAAATTCTTGACAAATGTCAAACTTAATCATAGTGTCGGTCCGTTTTAACTGTTTTTTTACCAGGATTTTCGACGAACCAGACTGAGAGAGGCATTAGTAATCATGGCCGGGAAAAAGGGTACGATCATTATTGACCGGGAGCTGTGTAAAGGGTGTTATCTCTGCATCGAAGCCTGTCCAAACAGCCTGATCGGCATATTCGATGAACTGAACCAGCTTGGATATTATCCCGCATACTACAGGGAAGAAAACAACAAAGATCGTGAATGTACGGGCTGCGCCACATGCGCGCTCGTCTGTCCCGACGTTGCAATAGAGGTCTATCGTGAGTGAAAAAGTATTGATGCGAGGAACGCAGGTAATAGGCGAAGCGGCAATTCGCGCAGGGTGCCGGTTTTATGCAGGGTACCCGATCACACCGCAGAACGAACTGACCGAATGCATGGCCCGTTCCATGGATGCCACCCCGGGAGGAACCTTTGTACAGGCAGAAAGCGAAATCGCCGCAATCAACATGGTGATCGGGGCCGCCATGGCGGGAGCGCGGGCCATGACGAGCTCATCGAGCCCGGGAATCAGCCTGAAGCAGGAAGGCATATCATTTCTCGCGGCCCAGGAACTTCCCGCCGTTATCGTCAATACGATGCGTGGCGGGCCGGGGCTGGGGAACATTGCCCCGTCGCAGGGTGACTATTTTCAGGCCACCCGGGGCGGCGGCCACGGTGATTACCGGACAATTGTCATCGCCCCTAACTCGGGGCAGGAGATTGCCGACATGACGAGGACAGCCTTCGAGTACGCCGACAAGTATCGCAATCCCGTTCTCATCCTCGCCGACGGCATGATGGGGCAGATGATGGAGCCGGTAATATTCCCCGAACCAATCGATATTTCTTCACTGCCACCCAAAACGTGGAGCCTCCGGGGCGCCGCGGGGAGGCCGTCCAAGGTCATCCTGTCGCTGCTCCTCAACCCGGCAAAGCAGGAGGAACTGAACTGGAAACTCGATCGAAAGTACAAAATCATCGCCCGCGAGATCCCAAAAGCGGAAAAATATATGACCGATGACGCTCACCTCGCAGTCATCGCTTACGGTACTGCTGCCCGTATCGCTAAAGGAGCGGTCAGGCGTGTGAGAGAAATGGGGTTGAAAGTCGGTCTCTTCAGGCCGATCACCCTCTGGCCTTACCCCTCGCGAGAGCTCCACGAACTGAGCAGGCATATGAGGAATTTTCTCGTATTCGAAATGAATATGGGCCAGATGGTTGAGGACGTGAAACTTTCTCTGGAAGGGCGAAGTGACGTTCATTTTTATGGCCGTCCGGGAGGCACCATTTCAACCCCCGATGAAATAGCAAAGATAATCAATACCCTTTATCATCGCCAGAACCTTGAAAAGGACTCATAAACAATGCAAAAGGTTTTTCAACGGCCGAAATATCTGAAACAGGCGGTTTTTCACTATTGTCCCGGTTGCGGGCACAGCATCATTCATCGTTTGATTGCGGAAGTCATCGAAGAGCTTGGCATCGGAGAGAAAACGATCGGTGTTCCCCCGGCGGGGTGCGCCGTCCTTGCTTACGACTACATCGATGTTGACATGGGCGAAGCGCCCCACGGACGCGGCGCCGCCGTCGCCACGGGCCTGAAGCGGGTGCTCCCCGACCATATCGTCTTCAGCTACCAGGGAGACGGAGATATCGCCGCCATAGGAACGGCAGAAACCATACACGCCGCAAACAGGGGAGAAAGCATATCCGTTTTCTTCATCAATAACGCGTGTTACGGCATGACGGGCGGTCAGATGGCGCCGACAACGCTCCTCGGCCAGGAATCGACGACAACACCGGGGGGACGAAATGAAAAGCGGGATGCCGCTCCTCTCGACCTCAGTGAAATTCTCGCCATAGCCCGGGGCAGTGTCTACATAGAACGGACGGCCGTCAATTCTCCCAGAAATATCAGGAAGACGAAGCGCGCGATAACAAAATCATTCAAAACACAAATGGCGGGCCTCGGGTTTTCCCTCGTCGAAATCCTTTCCCCCTGTCCCGTGAACTGGAAAATGACGCCAGTGGAAGCCACAAAGTGGATCGATGATACGATGGTTAAGACATACCCGCTGAAAGTCATCAAAGACACGGTGGGAAAAATCGACGGTTAATCAGACACTGGGCACAACGATATATAAGGTTGAGTGATTATGAAAAAAACAGTATTCGCCGGATTCGGCGGCCAGGGCGTTCTCATGATGGGATATGCCTTTGCCATGGCCGTTATGAATGACGGGAAGCAGATAACCTATCTCCCGGCCTACGGCGCCGAGATGCGGGGAGGAACGGCAAACTGCACCGTCGCCGTCTCCGATGAAGAGATATTTTCGCCTGTCTCGTCGGCACCCGACTATGCAGTCATCCTGAACAACCCCTCGTTAATCAAGTATGAAAGCATGATCGCCACCGGCGGAACGCTCTTCATCAACTCAAGTCTTGTGACCACGGAAATCACCCGTGACGACATATCAGTCGTGAAAGTACCGGCCGGTGACATGGCGAAAAAGCTGAGAAACGAACGGATAAGCAATATGATTATGCTGGGAGCTTTCGTGTCCCGTTCACAGTTGACATCGATGGAATCCATTCTGAATGCCCTGGCGGAAATCACGAAGGGGAAGAAATCGAGCCTGATGAAGTCGAATAAAAAGGGCCTGGACGCAGGCGCTGACTATGTTTTACAAGGAGCATGACGCATGAAAACCGTGAGGCAAATCGATCTTACCCTTAAAAATGAGCCGGGAGCTCTTTCGGTCGTCAGTGATTTGCTGGGCGAAAACAGGATCAATATTATCGCGTTGTATGTTACCACCGATGGTGATATCGGAAAAATCCACTTTGTTGCGAATGATCCCGACAAGGCCGTCAACGTTCTGAAGACGGCGGGCTATCACATAGAAGAGCGCGACGTTATCGCGTGCGAGGTGCCCCACCATCCCGGCGGCCTGAATGCAGTATTGCGGTTGCTGAAGGATGCCGGCATCAATGTCGATTATATATACCCCTGCATCGGCACGGGAGAGATAACGATACTGATCATGGGAATGACCACCATCAAGGAAGCCCTCAATATCCTGGACGAAAACTGGATGAGAACCATCGGTACCGAACTCTACCACATGTAAATTTTGTGCCGTTGGGGTGGACCAGACGATATTCGGAGAACGCCTCATACAGGCTGTTGCGGACATTCATTGTCACTGGGTCTATAGAGATTTTTGATAAATCCACAGCTTGCTCCAGGCAATTCCAAAACTCGACCTTCGCCTTGTAGCCTTGAGCCCTTTGCCCTTAACCTTCTGTGAAGACCGCTCAAATGAATAGGTATTCACCGCTGCCTGCGGCGTGATAAGCAAGCGAATAAAAAATATACATTCCCTCTTGACGGATAATCGTCAGTTCATAATGAGATTTTCTGCCAGAACCTTCATATCTCTGGCAAACACGCTGTCGGGATGAGATGTCATCACGGGAACCAGGGAACGGGCGCTCATTTCGATCTCTGCCTGCTGAGGAAGTGCTCCAAGATAGCTCAGATTCACCGAAAGAACTTTTCGCGATACGTCCTGCAACCGCTTGACAACCTGCCTTACATTGCACCGGTTTCCAACCCGGTTGACCAGAAGCAACGGGCTGAACCGTCCTATGGCATCTCGAAGAACGTCGACACGGCCGGGCAGCTTCTCTGTGACCTCCGACAGCAGTTCGCAGATCGGTCGAACCTTCGATCCCATCTGCGACTGGATAAACTCTTCGATGATAGTTTCCAGAAGAGCATCTTTTCTTTTCCTCAACTCGGATTCGATACCGAAAAGCCTGTTTAACCTCCGGCAAAGAGCGACCTTGATAAAACTGTAGGCCTCAAGATAGGACGCGGGATCACAGGTCGTCAGAACAACCCGCCGATCGGCCATAAGAAAAAAATCGATGACATTGAAGGACGTATCGCCGCCGAGATCAAGGATGGTGTAGTCGGCATCCATCTGTTTTATCGCTTTTACCAGCTTGAGCTTTTGTGAAAAACCGATGTTTGACGCGCCCAACTGCGAGCTGTCTCCTCCCAGCAGCAGGGGGCCATACCTGCTGGGCACGGCGATGTCATCAAGTGTCGGTACCCGTTTTTGCAGATAGTCGTTAATGCTCCCCTTCAGGAACGTTTCACCGAGATAAAGATGGAGATTCGCTCCTCCGAGATCGAGATCGACTGCCACCACTTTTTTCCCTTGTCCGGCGAGAAAAACAGCAAGATTCGCGCTGAAGATACTCTTTCCTATGCCTCCTTTTGCGCCGCCGACAGCGATAATGCGGCGTTCCCGCTCGGCTTCAGTTCCGCACGTCGAATCTGATTCGGGAAGATAGGACCTCAAGACACGATATGCCTCTTCCACTTTCACGAACCGCTCGTTTCTCTTTCTTATGTCGTCAGGGGCCGTATCCCGGCAGTGATCGGGGTGATACCGTTTGGCTTTCGCTCTGAACGCCTTTTTTACCATCGGCATATCAAGGCTCTCGATAAACACATCATCCTTTGCATGATCCAGGGAGAAAAGATATGCCGATGCTACCCGAATTTTTTGCAGTTCCGATGACTGCAGCGTTCCAAGAGAGATCATCACACCATGTCCGTTAGTCATTAAACGCACTACTGCATATATCGGCCATGTTTCCGAGAATCTTGACAGGTTTCTATGGTGCTGAATCGTTTCTTACGCGGTGGGTTCGTCTGGCGGGTCCCCGTTAGTCTCAGATTGAGCAGAATCAATTTCGATATCATCGATACCAGCAGTTTCGAGGCTTTCCTGGTGAAGCCTCAGTTCCTCAATCTGACGAAGGGGGCGTTCCAGCTGGTTTCGGCGGGTTGTCACAAGGGCGTTGTATTCCTTCTGGGCATCCTCGATCCTTCTTCCCATCTTTTCCATCGTTGAGATGAATGATTCCCACTGTTTCTGAAATGTTCCGAGGATGGACAGGATCTGGGCCGCCGTCTTTTCAAGGTTGAAATTGTCAACGGCCTGCCTGATGACCGCCAGAATCGCGTAAAGCGTGACGGGGGAAGAGAGGATTACCTTCTGTTTCAATGCTTCATCGAGAAGTGACCGATCGTTTTCGTTGATAAAGGCGTACACCTGCTCGTTGGGAATGAATACAATGACATAATCGACGGTATTGTCCTCCGGGTTGATGTAATCTCTTGAAGTAACTTCCTTTATTCTTTGTCGCACATCCTTCATGAACTGGGTTCTGCATGATTCCTGATCGGCCGCCCCTCTTGCCTCAAGATACCTTAAATAATTATCGAGGGGAAATTTAACGTCCATGTTAAGCTTCAGGTCCTGTGGGAGGAGGAAGGTATAATCGGGACGGGACCCCGCTGATTCCAGCGCCTGCTGCTTGTAATAATTGATGCCCTCGACAAATCCCGCAAGCCTCAGGACATCTTCGGCCATTCGCTCTCCCCATTGCCCCCGGACCTTCGTACTGGCCAGCGCCGCCTGGAGGTTGCCCGCTGTTTCTCGGAGCCTCCTCGTCTCTTCCGAAGCGTTTTTCAGATGATTGGCCAATTCACCGAACTTCTGTTCTCTGTCCTTTTCAAGCGTGGTAACCAGCTTCTGAATGCCCAGCAGATCCTCCTTCACCATTACGAGGGTCTGGTCGATCAGTTGCTTCTTCCCTTCGAGATCCTTTTCTCCCGCCTGGGACTGCCGTGAGAGCGTTTCATTGGCAAGCTTCAGAAATTCACCGGTATTGCGCGACAGGGCGTCAAACGACAGGGCGCTGAAAGAATTTTTCAGCGTGTCGATGATTACTTCTATTTCCTGGGTTTTTTTCGCTTCGGTTTCCGACGCGAGTTCCCGGGCAAGGTCACGGGCATCCCGCCTCCGCACCACATGTACGACAAGAACAACTGCTGCTCCGACGACAACTCCCGCGATGAATATAATTATACTTTCCATAGAACCATCATGACCTTCAACAGAGAGAAGGCGCCTTTTCTGGCATGGACGTTCCGGCGGATTCCTTGCAGGCCCGGCACTTCCCGTAGACGCTGACCGCTTATTTTAATCTCACGTCGGCGATGACCCCCTGATGGTCCGACAGGGTATCGCCGATGACATTAC
>JAFGWZ010000113.1 GCA_016936905.1 Deltaproteobacteria bacterium
CCCCAGTTGATCCAGGAAGCGATCGCCGCCGTAAGGCCGACAAGAAAGATCGCCCCCGCCTGATGCTTGGGGATTTCGGCAAGCTTTTCGATACTTTTCCTCGCTATCGGCGATGTCGCCAAGGCGTGACCGGTTACGAGGATCAAGCACATCTGCATTCCGAAGGTCAACAGTGCCCAGAATCCATTATACCAATCCTGGATTAACATAAACGGACCATGCTTCGTAAAGATGAGACCCATAAGGAATGTAACAAACGTCAACAGGATAGCAAACAGCATTGGATCAGGCATCCATCTTCGTGCCCATCTATCGAAGGCACCACCTAAAGCTCTAATCATAATTTTCCACCTCCTCACTATGTTGAAAAAGACATGGTGCAGCAGAAAATGAATTTGCACCGTCGCATACAACATACCCTTAGGACCTTAATCTCAAAAATGGTCCCCACAGGTCAATTTGCTAAATACCCTATTTGTCTGTCAGGGAATGGATTACCATGTGTGGGAGTTTGGATGACAGGAAGCTTGCATGCCTTAGAAAAAGTCCCGTCATGAAGCTTTAAAAAGGAGAATAAGGAAAAACAACCTTACATTAACCGCTTTATATTAAATTAATATAAATCCTCAATACACGATATCTCTCCGGTTCCTTCGGCCGACGCATAAGGGATACAACCGTCAGTCAGTCTCCGGTACAACGTTTCACTGTGTTTCGCCTCACAGGCCGTATCTCTGATTGAATCTATCGACAACTGCGAGCAGATCTTTTGTCAGAATCTCCCGGACCCTGCTGATAATTGATGAAGGAACGGATTTATAGAAAGCCTGCGCTATCCCCCCGGCAATACATGCCAGCGTGTCACTGTCCCCGCCGAGAGATATTGCCTTTCGTACCGCGTCCTCGTAATCATCGGAATCCAGGAAAGCGACGATGGCTTCCGGTACCGAACCCTGACAGGAAACATCAAAGCGGTAGGCGGGCCTGATCTCATCAACAGTGCGTGCAAGGTTATATGCAAAGCGATTCTCGATCTCTTTTTTGATTGTTTCCTTGCCGTCGCCCCGCCGAGCCATGAAAACGGCGAGCGCGACGGCCTGTGCCCCTTTGATTCCCTCAGGATGATTGTGAGATACAACGGCGCTTCGCTGTGCCTCCTTCAGGACTGTGTCCGCGTCATCGAAAGCGAATCCCACCGGGCTTACCCGCATAGCCGACCCATTGCCCCAGCTGTTGTATGGGGTGACACGTGGTTCAAATATCCAGTGATAGAACGCACTCCCATACCCCGCGTGGGGATATCTCCTCCCAAAGGCCTTGAGGGATGCCCCATAGTCGCCGTTCTCCAGGATTGCATGACCGACGGCCACGGTGATTACCGTGTCGTCGGTAAAACGGGAATGCCGCTGAAACAGAGGGAATTCCGTGGTCTTTACGGGACAGTGTTCGTAAACGGACCCTATTATATCGCCTGCTATTGCTCCCAGCATGCGCTTCTCCAACTCTCTGAATTGAAGGATTCTTCGCTACACCAGATAAAGCCTTTCCGCTTCACGGAACAATTTTTCCCTGAATTTCGGATGGGCAATTGCAATGATTGCGTCAACCCGTTCCTTCGTCGATTTCCCCTTGAGGTCGGCGACGCCGAACTCGGTCACCAGGAAGTGGGTATCCATCCGCGGCGTCGTCACGGCGGTCCCCCTTTTAAAACGGGGAACGATGCGGGATACCTCCCCCTTTTTTGCCGTCGAATAAAAGGCGAGGAATGATTTGCCGTCCCGGGCGTTGAAGGCGCCTCGCACGTAATCGAGCTGTCCTCCCGTCCCGCTGAACTGCCGTCCCCCGAGGAACTCGGCATTGCACTGCCCCGTCAGATCCACTTCAATGATGGAGTTGATGGAGATCATCCGGTCATTCCTGGCAATGACCGACGGTTCGTTCACATAGGAAACGGGATAGCTTTCCATCGCGGGATTGTCGTTCATGAAATCATACATGCTCTTCACCCCCTGGGCGACGGTGAATACATGTTTACGGGAATGAAGAGTCTTTCGCCTGCCATTCACCACCCCGGACTGTATCAGGTCCACCATTCCCGGGCCGAACAATTCCGTGTGAATCCCCAGGTCCTTGTGGCTTTTCAGGTACCGGGTGATGGCATTCGGAATGCCGCCGAAGCCAAGCTGAATCGTCGCCCCGTCGGGGATCATCTCCGCGATGAACCGACCGATCTTCTCATCTTCCGGCTTGGAAGGCGGTGGCGGCATTTCCGGCAGCGGGACCGTGTTTTCAACAATCGTGTCAACTTCAGAAATATGAAGCAGCGAGTCACCGAAGACCCGGGGCATATTCTCATTGACTTCCACGATCATCTTACGGCAATGGCGGGCAGCCGTTGACGTGAAGTCGTTGGCCGTCCCGAAGCTGAAATAGCCGGAGTTATCCATGGGGGACACGGTCGTGACGGTATAGTCGATCTTCATGTAATCCCTGCATAACCGTGGGATCTGGTGGAAATAATTGGGAATAAAATACTGGAGCCCCACATCCACGAGCCCCCTGGTGCGCCCGCTGACAAACCATGAATGGGAGTGGACACGATCGGCAAGATCGAGAGAAAGAACAGAGTCGGACGCGTGGGCAAGAGGCATGAGCGAATAGACGTTTATATCCCGGAGGCTGCCGCCGCGAACACGGTCTGCGACGGCGTTAAGGAGTGCCGGCGGTTCGGCAATCGTCAGACCGTGAACGATCGTGTCTCCGTTTTTGATCCGGCTGACCGCCTTTTGTGGTGTTGTCAGTTTCCTTCGATAGGCGTCGGCGTATATGCTCATCACATTCTCCTTATCGACGTCGGATCTTTTACCTTCCCGGTATTTCATCTGCTTCTCTCGGATGGTTTCTTGTACGTTGTCGGACCTTTGGGCCATTCCGACTTCCCATACCAGTCATCAGGATAGCCGATTTCCTGGGCCATTTTCCCGGGGGCGTTTACGTAGCCGTCGTCGTAACGTGCGACGAGAAGCCATGCGAAATCCCACCAGGCCTTTACGACCTCGTTAGCCTGCGTCTCACCGTACGTGGTAAGAAGGTGCCTCGCCTTCCGGGGGTCCTTCTTATACAGTGCAAGGGCCAATGCGTCTATCTTCTTGATGCCCTCGATCTCGGCCAGCTCGATCTCATCCTGTTTCTCCTGAATATCCTTGATCATATAATTGTACTTGAGGGCCGCCCAGTTGGCCACAAAGTTAAAGGCCCACCATGCGCTTTTCTGGTCGACCACCGTGGTATCGCAGGTGTAATAGGACGCCGCGATGCCGGTTGCCCCCGCATAAAAAGGTACATAGCAGGTGCTCATCGGCTCGTCCGGCCCAAACCATACGATTCCCCCGATGGGATCGGGCAGCCAGTCACGTGCCTGGCAGACATAACTGAATCCGCAGCGGAAGATTGAAATGGTACGTTCCCAGGCGCCTTTCAGCTTTGCGTTGGGATCACCCGTATCGCCCCCCGCGTCCATGGGGCCGGGATACCGGTACGGACAGCCGAAAGGCCCCGCGGTTACCCCTTTCGACTGGTCGATCTCGGTCCCCTGATAGTAATCGCGATAGAGGTTCATCACATCGCGAACGCTGAGTTTCTTATCAGGCTTGATAGAAAAGGGATACGCCTTCGTATAACCGTCCTCGACCCACGGGGATTTTTCCTGTGAAGGTGCCATGCGCGCCTGCAGGCGCCAGACCCGCCTCAGAGAGTAGTAAGGATGGCTGTATTCTCCCAGGCTGACGCATTTGAGCCAGTCGAGCTTGCCGTCCTCCGGTTTCCACCATCCGTGCTTCCTGGCGATGGCATGGAGGTCCTTGCAATAAAGCATATCGTGGTCGTTGGGGTCGACCTCGCGAATCCTCAACTCGTTCGCCGCCACGAATACCTCGCCGTCGGGAACTTTTTTCGCTACCCAGAGGCCGCCGGTGCCCTCGGGGCTGGGTGCCATCTCGATAACCCAGCCTTCTTTCGTGTCCCCGATGGGCAGTGTCTCGCCCGTGCCGTAGTAGCCGTAGGTTTCGATAAGATGACCGATCAGTTCGACGGCTTCCCGCGCCGTTTTACATCGTTCCGCCGCCACGCGGCTCAGCTCTGCGCTGTAGAAAATAAGCTTTCCCGGCACCGGATCGGGTTGGATCTTGGTTCCGTCGGTGCACTCGCCGAACATCAGCTGATGTTCGTTCATGATGGCGTAACTGCCGTCGTAATACGCGTAAGTATGTGCGACCTGGGGAATGTAACCGAGGGGTATGCTCTGCGGCTTACGGGGATCGACGTACGTCGGGCCCCTGTGTGTACCGACGTAGCGGCACAGCACATATCCGTGATATTCCGGCCTGTCGCCCAGCGCAACAGCGTCGTAGTATACCGGCCGCATTGATCCCGGCTTATGATCCGCCGCCGGCACGTAGACCAGTCGCTGATCGAACAATTCGCTGTCGTCAGAATGGGCGACCATGACGGAACCGTCCTGTGACGCGCCCCTGGTGACGAGCATGGTCGTACAGGCCGGTACCTGTTCAGCCATAAGATTCACAAGAGTTACGATGAGCGCGACAATGACTATCCTTATCACCTTTTCCATGGCAGAACTCCTTTCTTCCGACCGTCGTTTAACGGGTCCGCGAAAGCCGCGCTTTTATGCCGGAAATTCTCGGTTGAGAAAACGGCTATCAGTCAAATGATATCACCCTGCTCCCCTTTCACAGTACGATGCGCTCGGCTGCTTCGGAGTATCCCAGGTTTCTCAGCTTTCTGCCCTTCTTCAGGTTCATCCTTTGTGCCTGCAGCAACGCAGCGTCTTCAAAATCCCAGCAGGCGCTTATCTGTGAATCTCTTTTTTATTTTTTAGACGCAGCTGCGGCGGCGATGATGGCCGCACCTTTGCCGGAGCCATCTTTGGAATGAGCCAGTGTTATTCTCCCCGCGCTTCCGCCGAAGAGTTCTTTGAACACCTTCTTCATTTCATCCTCGAATCCCGGGTATTTCTCAAAGAGAGAGCCGTCAACGGCAACGGTGTGCCTTTCATTGAGTCCCGGGTCCATCCAGGTAACGACCGCCGAGATGGCCGCCGCGCCGAGCCTGGCCGACCGCGCCGACACGATTTGGCAGAAACGTTTGAGCAGTATTCTATCACGGAGCGCGGTATTTGTAATTCCCTTATTGTTCAGAAATGTTGCCGTTTCGCCGAGGTCTGCCGTCGCGTCTCCCGCAATGAGGGACATGTACTGAGTCTTCAGCGAATCTTTTTCCCCGAAATTTCCGGCTGCGGTCGATTCGTTGAGGAAGAGAAGGCCCCTTTCAATCAAATCCATTATGATAAGCCGCGCGAGCTCTCCGAGGTACATGCCGGACACCATCTTTTCAAGGAACATGGCACCGGGATTAAGCGAACTTTCGTCCACCTGTTTATCGTACCGGGTGCGCCTCAGTTTATCGAAATTGCCCCATTCCATATTGACGATCATATATTCGTCAGGATCATGTCCTTTCAATTTCGGTATATTCGAGATCTTTTCCCGGTAACACCCGTTGGTTCCCGTACCCAGGATGACTCCCATGTCGCAGGTGGGATCGCCATAGCTTCGAGCGGCCAGTGTGCCGACGGTATCATTGGCAAGGGCTGTAACGTTGATGCAGCAGATATTCCTCCTTCTCAACGCGTCATTCAACAGCGCGACGACATCTTCGCCCTCAACTCCCGTCGCGGTGAAACCTTTCGTCCAGACGATGAGAGTGCCGGCGGCAATACCTGTCTGTGCCACGGGGAAAGAAAAGGTAAAGGCGAGGTTATAGACGTTCTTTCTGTCGATAGCATTTTCAGTAAGGAAGGAATCGATGCAGCGGGCGATGAAGTCAAAAAGCTCCGTCCCCGTTCCCTTCATCTCTTTTTCGGGGATGGCATACGTGCTGACGGCAGGAACACTTTCGTTTCCCTTCCCGTCGAGTACGACTGCAAGAACCCTGAAGTTAGTGCCGCCGAGATCGAGGGCGATAAACGTGCCCTTTTCATCTCCTCTCGGCCTGTCGACAAAGGACGGAATCATTTTCAGGGAACTCTGATGCCCGGAAAGCCCTCTTCGCATCTCCCCGTGAAAGTCTTGGACTATTGCCTTGATGTCATCCGGTGAAATCGTAAAGAGATTTTCCAGCGATGAAACGAACTCTTCACGGGCAGTCGGCGAGGGGCTGACCATTGATGACTCCTTTTCTCATATTGCTGCGACGGTGACGTGAATCGAGAGATGCCCGTCAGGGTCACAGGGTCCCGAGAATTACCTTCATGATGATCCATGTGGCGATAATCGCTTCTGTTCCGTGTATAATGACGGAGATCCAGTTGCTTCGAAGCATCCTGGCCGGAAGGCTGAGTGCCAGCCCGGAAAACACTATCTGGTGAGGAATTCCATAGGGCTTATGGAGATGATACATTGCGAAGAACACGCCGTTGAAAAACCAGTCCCACCGCCCGAAGACACCTCTCATTTTTGGAAGGAGGATTCCACGAAAAATGAACTCCTCTCCCAGGAAGTAGTTAAAGGGAATGGTAAGCAGCGTCAGGGCAAGCAGCCACCAGGCCCCCTTGTACTCCGGCGTCATCACCTCTCCCAGGCTGTAATGGGGCAGGTGTTCGACAAAGGGAAAAAGGGCGCCAACGATGTTGGGAAGGTGCACATGCTGTGATCCGTAGCTCAGGGCGATGAAGGGGATGGCCCAGAGAAGCAGCCACCAGCTGTGCCTGCCTGTCCTGAAATCACTGGGCTTTCTGTACCACATCCGTTCCCTGATCGTTGCCCATTTCACGTTTCCGCATTCTCTGCGCACAATGATCAGAGAAAGAACGAACTGCCACACGAGG
>JAFGWZ010000114.1 GCA_016936905.1 Deltaproteobacteria bacterium
CGCCTCACTGGACGGCACGCTCAAAGCCACGTGGTCTGGCCTCTCTGCGCCGGCCATGCTGGGCAACTCCTGGACGTTTCTCACCGCCAGTTCGGGAGTCTCCGGAACGTTTTCCTCGTACTCTGCCGCGAACATCACTCCGACCGTGGTTCTTCAACCGAAATATGACCTGTCCGACCGGGTCTATCTCGTCCTGGAGCGCAACTACATTAACAGCACTCTCCTTCCCTATCTGACATCACGGGAGCGGGCGGTTGGAACTATGCTTAACAGTATCGCCAATCAGGCAAGCGGTGATTTGAGCACTGTTTTGGAGGCGGTCGACGCCCTTTCCACCTATAGCGAGGCAGCGAACGCACTGGATCAACTGGCGCCAAAAAGCGGCGCTGCCCAGTCCGGTCTGAGCTTTGCGGGCTCCACCGTTCAGGCAGGCAATATAACCGGCCGTCTAAACGACGTGCGGCATGGCGTGCAGGGATTCAGCGTAAGTGGGTTAGAGCTCAGGAACGGCGAAGCTGTATATAATCAATACACTCACATTGCGAGTAACAGCCCCGATCTCTCAGGTATGCTGATGTCCGGCCTTGATGATCGATGGGGGTTCTTCGTTACGGGACACGGCACCGCCGCGGACCAAAGAAGCACTTCCGAGCAGATGGGGTTTGACTTCAAAAGTGCCGGCGTCACAGCAGGGATGGACTACCGTTTCAGCAAAAACCTTATCGCCGGTCTCATGGCCGGCTACAATCGATCAGACGCTGATCTGGACGACGCCGGCAGCAGCGTGGAAATGGAATCCCGTGTTGTGGGATCCTATGCAACCTATTATCTGCGGGGGTTCTATCTGGACGGCCATCTCAATTACAGTTGGAACAGCTATGACAACACACGACGCATCGTCTTCCCCGGCGTCGACCGTACGGCCGCTTCCAGCCCGAACGGAAAACAAATAACAGCATATTGCGGCACAGGCTACGACTACACCGTGGGAAAGTGGACCATGGGGCCTGCTCTTTCCCTGCAATATGTCGATCTGACTGTTGATGATTACACTGAGTCCGGCGCCGATTCCCTTAATCTCCATGTAAATACTCAGACGGCGGAATCTCTTCAGGGGAGCATCGGGGCGACGGTTTCCTGCAAGTGGGATACAAGAGAAGCCACCTTTATCCCCAGCGCATGGGTAGCCTATAAACGGGAATTTTCCAATGACGGAGACGTCATCACCGCCCAACTCGCACAGACGAACACGGCCTTTTCAGACAAGACGGTCGCCCCTGAAAAGGATTTTGCGGTGATAGGGGCGAGTTTATCAGCAATAATCAGCCAGAGGACGGTGGCTTATGTCAACTACCAGTTCCAGAGGGGAGGAAGTGACTACAGGGAAAGCACCATCAACGTCGGCGTGAGATTCCAATTCTGAGACATGAACAATTCATGAGCATCTTTAATAAGAACGTCCTTTTTTGAAGGGAGTCTGAGAAAGCCGGCCTTTGACAATAAAAAACCCCCTGTTTTATGGGGGGTCGTACTTCTCTACATCTCTTTTATGAAATGGTGGAGATGAGGGGGATCGAACCCCTGACCTCGGCATTGCGAACGCCGCGCTCTCCCAACTGAGCTACATCCCCACGGATTGTTCATCTGAAAACGGAGGTAACATATCGTATTCGTAATAGATGTGTCAAGAAATAGTTACGCTCGGTATTCGCTTGCCTGCTCCACGAAATAACACAGGATTTCAATGCGTTCTTGTCGTCTTCCGGTGATGCGGCACCGTCATCGGATCAGATTCATGGTTTTGGCCTTCTCGTAATACTCCCGGACCTTGTCATCCATGCCGTTAGACGCGCAGATGTCTATGAGCGCCTTGTAATAATAGAGGTTCGTCGCGTCTGCGGCAATGGCCTTTTCATACATCGCCACTGCTTCCGCGGGATACCCCGCCTGCTCCAGTGAATGTGCCATACGATTGTAATAGGCATCCCCTGGTCCGGCATCGAGCATTATGGCCTTCTCATAATTCTCCCGGGCCTCTTCGATCTTTCCTTCCTTTATCAGGATATCCCCGAGGATGCTGTAGTAAAGCGGATAGTCGGGGCAACATTCCAGCGCTTTCCTCGCGGCCGTCTGTGCCCGCCGGTACTGACCGGCCTGTTCATAGGCATTCCCCTGCCTGCTGTAGAAAGTGTGGGCCTCCGACGGTTCGATGGCGATCGCCTTCCCGTAGGCCTCATCGGCTTTTTCATACTGCCCCGCCGCCACGAGGGCGTTCCCGAGATAACAGAACACCATGGGTGAATCGGGATCACTGCGGGCAATAAGTTCGAAGACTTCCACGGCCCGCTGCGCGCGGCCGGCCTTTATACATGCTTCACCAAGGGTATTCAGCAGGGCGGGATCGTCGGGCTGTGCCGAAACGGCCCGTTCGCATAGCTCGACAACCTTTTCGAAGTTTCCATCTTCCCTGCAGATCCTTACCATCTCGTCAAAGGCGAAACCGGTAAATACCTTTCGGCCGAGTTCCTTCTCAAAGAGAGTCTCGAAACACTCCATGGCCTCGGACGTCTTCCCGCTGTCGCGATACGCCCAGGCAAGGGACAGGATAATCGAATCATCGCCGGGCCTCATTTCCGTTAACTTTTTGTACAGTTCTATCGCCTCGTCGTATCGCATCTCCTTCATAAGTTGATCAGCCAGGTCATAAAAGTCTTCACTGTCCGTTTTTTTTGTCATCGCCGCCGTAATTCCTCCGCCTGCTTGTTGTAATTCACCTGACTTTATATGTTCGAAGCATTTTGTCAATGAATTCGTAGATGGGCCGAAATTCTCCTCTCATGTCGAAAGCAACGATCATCATGCTGGACCGTTGGGCGACGTGCCGCGATCAGCGGTTATATCGAGACGGCGTCTGACCGGTGTCAAAACGGCTGTCGAAGGGATCGATCGCTCCCAGGGCATCGATCATGGCAAGATGGATTCTCCCATTCGATGCAAGGATCGTCGGTGACTCGAGAAAATAGTCATCACCGGAAATCCGGGTGACCACACCACCCGCCTCCTCGACCAGGAGCCATCCCGCCGCCGTATCCCAGGGGTTTAATTTGAGTTCCCAGAATCCGTCGAAGCGGCCCGCTGCTACGTACGCCAGATCCAGCGCCGCCGATCCGGCCCGTCGAATGGCCAGCGACTGCATGGCCATGCCGGAAAAGTAGTTGATGTTATTATAGGAATCCTGGGCAATGTCGTAAGGGAATCCCGTGGCGAGAAAACTCTTTGCCAGTGTTTCCGTCATCGAAACGGCGATTTTCGTACCGTTTAAAAAAGCGCCGTTCCCTTTTTCGCCGCTAAATTCCTCCCGCAATTGCGGGGCGTTAATGACGGCGACCCGTATCTCCCCCTCAAGGGCGAGCGCCACGGAGACACAGAAAAAGGGGAATCCATGGGCGTAGTTGGTTGTTCCGTCGATGGGATCGAGAATCCACCGCGCCCGGCTTCCCCTCCGTTTTCCCGCTGACTCCTCGGTCACGATATCGTGATCGGGGTATGCGTCGGTAATCCGCGAAATAAGCACCTCTTCGGAACGATGGTCGACGTCGGTGACAATATCGATCCTGCCCTTGTAATCGATGGTATGTTCCTTGTGGAAATACTCCATGAGAACATCTCCCGCTTCGCGGGCTATTGAAAGGGCAAAATCGAGATACTCGGACATTACGGCTCCTCCTCTTTAACCAGATACAGCGATTGTGGTATCGCCGGCAGAAAGGGCATGATCCACCAAACAATAAAACCGGCCTGCTGTCAATACCTTTCACTGCAATGAACCTTTGCCGAAATAAAACAGTATCTGAACGGAGAGAAAAGGATATTCATGGCAAAACCATAGAGAAATCAATTCAGTACGCCGTTGAATCTTCCGATTTTCATCATAAAATCGAATGATCTTCTTCCGCGGGTACGCTTTTTCCGATCTCCCAGCAAAAAGGGGCGATAGCAGGTCCGAAGAAACGGCAGGAAGGTTCGGGGACCTCCGTACGCTGTGGCGTGACGTGTATTTTTTATTGCTAACACGGTAAATTAGTGTTACATGATTCGCAAAATTTCATACATTCGGCACGTTAACGGATATGAACACGGAAAATCCCAAACAAGATTCCTCGATCGACCTGAAGGCTGTCAGAGAGGGGAAGGGCCTGTCCTTGAAGGGCATATCCCATCAATCTCGCATCAGTGTCTCTATCCTCGAAGCGATAGAAAAGCGAAACTTTCATCTCCTTCCCGAACCGGTGTATACCCGGGGATTCATCAGGACATACGCGCAAATACTGGAAATAAATGACGAAGAAATCCTCTCGGCATACAATGCTTACATTGACGAGATCGACATGTCACAGCAGCAGGTGGAAACAGAAAGAAAAACGGAAAAGTCTCGGGCGCGATACACCGTGCTGGGGATCATCATCGCCATCCTTTTCGTGATGTTCATCATATTTGTCATGTCCAGTAACTTTGAGCGGCAAACCGCTCCCACGGTACCCCCCCCGCCGGCAGCCGAAGAGGTCAAGGAGATTCCCCCGGTGCCGCCCGTGACGGAGGGAGAAATAAAGGAGAAACCCGGGGAAGGTGCTCCACCTGAGGCAACGAAAGAAGGGCCCGCGCCGGTCCGTGCCGGGGAGGAGCCGATCACATCACCGGTGAAGGATGCCGCCGATACCGGAATAAAGCCCCCTGCTGAAAAACGGCAACAGGTTACACCCCCGGCCACGGAAAGCGAACAGGTTGCAAAGGAATCGAGAGAAACCTATCTCCTCGAAATAGAGGCGACGGAGCTGACATGGCTGAACATTATCACGGACTTCAAACCCAACGAAGAGATTCTGATGAAACCGGGTGAAAAGATTATACGGAAAGCATCGGAGAAATTTATCGTCTATATTGGAAACGCCGGCGGGGTCGATGTGTCATTTCAGGGCGCAACGCTGGGGCCCCTTGGAGAACATGGCAAGGTCATTCGCTTAGTACTTCCCCCAAAACCAAAACCTGGAGGGGAAGAAACAGCCCGTTGAAAAGTACCAGCATGAGGCTGTTCAAAAATGTCCGGATACAAGGCTCCCGATAGCCTGAGGAGCGAATCGTACTTTACAGTGCGTTGCAGTGAGGAAGGATGAGGGGAACGCAGCAGGCGGGCGTTCTAGGGCAGGATCGAAAGATAGAGTTGACTTAGCCCTTCTCATGTTCTAGATTGGCAGAAAATATAAGAGGTGCCTCAGGCATCTCGCTTATGAGGTGTAACAGACATGTTTGGAATCGGAATGCCCGAATTGATGATTATACTGGTAATCATCCTGATCATTTTCGGAGCGGGAAAACTCCCTGAAATCGGTGGAGCCATCGGTAAAGGTATCAAGAACTTTAAAAAATCCTTTAACGAGCAGGACGAACTGAACACCACCGGAGATTCAAAAAAAATCGAAGAAAATAATCAGAAACCCTAGAACGGGACATCGTCATCGGGCATTCCCTGCTCGGCGAGAGAAGAACCTGAATACTGAGATTCGCCGTACTGATCAGCCGTTTGTCCCTTCGACTCAAGCATCTGCATATTCTGAGCGACAATTTCCGTCGTATATCTCTTGGTTCCCTCGTTATCTTCCCATGCCCTGGTCTGAATCCGCCCCTCCACATAGACCAGGCGCCCCTTGGAAAGGTAGTTGCCGCAGATTTCAGCCAGTTTACCGAAGGTAACAATTCGATGCCATTCCGTTCTCGTCACCCGCTCGCCACTCTTGTCTTTCCGTGTTTCATCCGTGGCCATTCTGAAGTTCGTAACCATTGTTCCATCCTGGGTGTATCGTACTTCCGGATCAGCGCCCAGCCTTCCGACCAAGATAACCTTGTTGATCATTGCATTACCCCCGATATGACGTTCTGAGAATTGACAAATCATACACAACTTGCCGTTTCTTGGCAAATGAATTATCCCCGGCCACCGCGGGAATGCCCGCCCTGTGACTGTTTTCAATATTGACTTCCCCTTTATTATCAAGTACAAGTGATGCAAATATATTCATATTTAGGTTCCACGCCATGGTAGTGAAACGAAGTGAAATTCGATCCACAGTGCTGTTGGTGGTCGACATCATCGCGACGGGATTTTTTGCGCTCGCGGCGATCATCGCTGCCCGTTTCGCCCCCGGAGGAGAGAACGCCGCTCACCGGGTAGCCCACGCGTGGGGAAAAACGATTCTCAGGCTGTCGGGGGTAACCGTTGAGGTCGTCGGGACAGACAATATCCCTGAAAATACTTCCATTGTCTTCATGGCAAATCATCAGAGCAACTTCGACATCCTTTCCCTGCTGGCGCACATCCCCGTACAGTTCCGGTGGATATCAAAAAAGGAGGTCTTTCGCACCCCCCTCATGGGACCGGCAATGAGACGAGCGGGGTATATATCAATTGACCGGGGAAACCGGGAAAAGGCAATCCAGAGCCTGGAAGAGGCGGCCCAGGTAATAAAAAACGGTAAATCGGTCATGACTTTCCCCGAAGGAACCCGGAGTCCCGACGGAACGATCAGGCCGTTTAAGAAGGGGCTGTTTCATCTTGCAATTAAATCGGGCGTTCCTATCGTCCCCATTTCAATTATCGGAAGCAGGCGAATCATGCCGAAGAAATCGTTGCACATAGACCCCGGGACGATTACCATTGTTATCGGGAGGCCTATTGAAACGGCGAACATGACGATCGACCATCGGGACGATCTGATGGCAGCGGTCCGCTCAGTCATCGAAGAGACTTTTTATAACGCAGCGTCTGACGAAGGAGAGAAGACTGCCCCGTGAACTTGTGGGAAAGCATCGTACTGGGAATCATTCAGGGGCTGACAGAGTTTTTACCGGTGAGCAGCTCGGGGCACCTGGTCATTGCGCAGAGTTTTCTGCCGGGATTTCAACAGGAAGGGGTCCTTTTTGACGTGATGGTTCATTGCGGAACCATGCTGGCGGTCATCTTTTTTCTCCGCACCACTATATATTCGTTGGCGGCATCGCTCCTGCCGGCGGCATGGCGGAGCAATCGGAACATCGAAGGGAATCCGGCGGCATCCCCGTCGGTGGAACGGCGAATGGTCGGACTGATCATTGTCGCCACGACCATCACCGGGATCATCGGTATTCTTTTAAAAGATCACATTCACCGGCTGTTCGAATCGGCTGAAACCGCGGCGGGAATGCTGATCGTAACGGGCATCCTCCTCTATGTGGCGGACAGGATAAAAGGCGTGGGAAGAACCGCCGGGGACATGACGATAACCGACGCTCTTGTCATCGGGCTCGCCCAGGCAGTGGCTCTCATGCCGGGGATATCGAGATCGGGATCAACGATTGCCTTCGGCATATACCGAAAAATCGACGGCGATACGGCAGCGAGATTCTCCTTTCTGCTGTCCATCCCCGCCGTTCTGGGAGCGACGATGCTTGAACTCGAATATGTTCAGTTCGTTTCTCCCGATGAACTGTTCATCTATGGGGTGGGAATGATCGCGGCGGCGATAACGGGGTTCCTTTCCCTCAGGCTTCTTTTCTTTATCATCAGGAAACGGGAACTGAAGTATTTTTCTTATTACTGCTGGGTCGTAGCCGCGACAACACTCCTGATAAGAGGATTGTAACCTCGACTATGGTAAAAGAAATACATCATCAGTCACGGGCGAAGGAAATCGGCGGGGTCATCCTCATGGCACTGTCCATATTTTTCCTTCTGTGTCTCGTCTCCTATCAGCCCACCGATCCCTCTTTTACCCATTACGTTGCCGGTAAGGCACATATAGAAAACCTCGGCGGGTTCATCGGATCGTATACCTCAGACAGCCTCATAAAATTATTGGGAATCAGCTCGTATCTCATTCCCCTGTTTTTCATTGTCATATCGTTTCAACTTCTTCTGAACAAATCATTCTCGATCACCCCTGTATCCTGTATCGGTTTTATTGCACTGGTCTTCTCCACGGCCACCCTCACCGCCGGCATACTCAAGACAATCACACTGTTCGGGGTGAAGGTCTCGTCAGGAGGATTGCTCGGATCGCTGTCGGCGGATGTGCTCTTCACCTATCTGAATCATATCGGCACCTATATCGTGCTGTCGGTCATCTTTATCGTTTCTCTCATGATTACCGTCGACCTTTCGTTAGTGGCAACCACCCGGGGAACCCTGTCGATCTTCCGGTCAATTATACGCATCGTGAAAACATTTCTGCTGATCAGGATTGAACAGTTCAAGCGGAAGAAAAAACTAAGCAAAGAGAAGAAAGCGGCGCGGGCAAAGGATATTCCCATTATCAAAGACGACCCCCCCCTGAAAAAGGAGGCAAAACCGCCAAAGAAGGTCATTGAGCAGCTCCCCTTTGAGTTTATTCAGGCGAAAGAGACATACACGCTGCCACCGCTGAACCTCTTGGACAACGTGGAGCGGAAGGATACGAAGGTGAAGCGGGAAAGTCTCATCATGAACTCCCGTCTTCTGGAGAAAAAGCTGGCCGACTTCGGTGTCGACGGAAGGGTGACGGAAGTGAAACCGGGGCCGCTCATCGCCATGTATGAACTCGAACCGGCACCGGGAGTGAAAATTAACCGGATTACGAATCTTTCCGACGACCTGGCACTGGCGTTGAAGGCCCAGAGTATCCGTATCATCGCTCCCATCCCTGGAAAGGCGGCAATCGGGATAGAAATTCCGAATCATGAACGAGAGGTTGTCCACCTCAAGGAAGTGATCGATAACAGCATGTTTCTCGATCAGAAACTGAAACTTCCCATCGCCCTCGGCGTCGATATTGTCGGAAAGCCGGAGATCGCCGACCTGGTAAAAATGCCCCATCTCCTCATTGCGGGAACCACCGGTTCGGGAAAAAGCGTTTCCCTCAATGCTATGATCTGCAGCATCATGTTCAAGGCGACACCCCACGAGGTCAAATTTCTCATGATCGACCCGAAACGGCTGGAACTATCGGCGTACGAAGGGATCCCCCATCTGATCCACCCCGTGGTGGTGAATCCCAAGAAGGCGGCCCAGGTGCTTAAGTGGGCGGTGGAAGAAATGGAACGGCGGTATAAGATCATCGCCGAATCAGGTGTCAAGAGCATTGAAAAATATAATCGGTACGTGGAAAAGCTCCTTGCAGACCAGGAAAAGGTGCCACCGATGACGGGACGGCGGAAACCGCAGGAGGAAGAGCCGACCCACGGCGATGATCCCGGTCTGCCGGCATCGGGCGAACCGGCTGTCCCGGAACGGCTTCCCTATATTGTCATCATCATCGACGAGCTTGCCGACCTGATGATGGTGGCGCAGCGGCACGTGGAAGAGTCGCTGGCCCGTCTCGCCCAGATGGCGCGGGCGGCGGGTATCCATCTTATCCTTGCCACACAGCGGCCCTCCGTTGATGTCATCACCGGGATCATCAAGGCGAACTTTCCGACGAGGATATCCTTTCAGGTATCTTCAAAAGTTGATTCACGGACGATCCTCGACGCACTGGGAGCGGAAAAACTGCTGGGATCGGGCGACATGCTTTTCGTTCCGCCGGGAACATCCAGGCTCACGAGAATTCACGGCCCCTATGTATCAGACAGTGAAATCGACCGCATCGTCACCTTCGTGAAAAAGCAGGCATCGCCCGATTATGACGACTCGATCGCCGACTATAAACCGGATCTTAAGGAAGGGGCAAGGGAAGAAGAATTCGACGAAAAGTACGACGAGGCGGTGGCGCTGGTCACCGACCTGGGCCAGGCATCGATTTCGCTGGTTCAGCGGTATATGAAAATCGGCTACAACAGGGCGGCCAGGATCATCGAACGAATGGAAGCGGAAGGAATTGTCGGCCCCTCGGACGGGGTGAAACCCCGGACGGTGCTGGCAAGGAAGGTGCCGGAATAGGGTGAACGAGACCGTCCATATAGTCAGCCTGGGATGTCCCAAAAATCTTATCGACTCGGAAGTCATGGCCGCCCTCCTCCGCGAGGGCGGCTTCCGTATTGCTCCACAACCGGAAGAAGCGGACATCATTCTGATCAACACCTGCACCTTTGTCACGCCCGCCAAGGAAGAGTCAATCGAGGAAATCTTCCTCATGGCTCAGATGAAAGAGACGGCGCGGTGCAGGTTCCTCGTTGTCACGGGCTGCCTGCCTCAGCGATACGGCGCCGTGCTGGAAGGGGAACTCCCCGAAGTCGATCTCTTCCTGGGCATCAACGCGGTCCCGGCCATTGTGGCGCACCTGAAGAATCTGACCATGCAGCGCCGCGGCGGCAGCCACTCTATCATTGAGAAACCCACGTTTCTTATGGATTCGTCCTATCCCAGGGACCTCTCATCACCAACGCACAGCGCCTATCTGAAAATAGCCGAAGGGTGCTCCAACCATTGTTCCTACTGCGTCATACCCCTGGTCCGGGGCAGATTCAGGAGCCGGCAACCGGCAGATATCCTCAAAGAAGCGGAAGCCCTGGCCTCGGGAGGAACGAAAGAAATCATTCTTACCGCCCAGGAAACAACGGCATACGGAAAGGATCTTCCCGGCAGCCCCCGCCTTGCCCCGCTCCTGAAAGACCTCTCCAGGATCGACGGCATCAGGTGGATCAGGCTCCTCTATACCCACCCTGCGAGCATCACCGACGACGTGCTCATCGCTGTCGGGGAGGAAGAAAAACTATGCAAATACATAGACTTGCCGGTTCAGCATATCGATGATGACCTGTTGAAATCGATGAACCGCCGGATCTCAGGCGGCGCCATCAGGGAAATCATCAGAAAGTCCCGGGAGATCATACCGGGGCTGGCACTGAGAACATCGCTGATCGTCGGATATCCCGGAGAAACGGAGGAAAAGTTCGAAAAGCTCCGCGAGTTCGTTCATGAAACGCGGTTTGACCATCTGGGAGTCTTCATTTATTCTCCCGAGGAAGACACGGTGGCGGCGAACCTGCCCGGCCAGATTTCCGACGATGAAAAAGAGGCGCGGCGGGATATCATCATGGAAGAACAGGCGATCGTTTCATACGATATTAATCAGTCACTTATCGATTCCGTCCAGGAAGTGATAATCGAAGGGCCGTCGGACATACCGGGGTATCATCGCGTGGGCAGGATGAGGCGGCAGGCTCCGGAAATCGACGGAATCACCTATGTCGCCGGGATGGAGAGCAAGGCCGGCAGTGTTATCTCCTGCAGCATCGAAGCGGCGGAGGAGTATGATCTTTATGCCCAGGTAATCCGGAAATAGTAATAGAAACCGGGCAAGGAGGATTGTTCGCGAGCCGTTGTTCAGCAATCAAAGATCGAGGCCCGTCACCATACCCTTTCTTTTTTTACCCCCTGATCTGTTACATCCCGATCAACTGTTCCGCAATCATCGACCGGACCATCGCCGCCGTCTCTTCATCGGTCAGGGATGCAAATGATTCGCAAGGCAGTTCCTCAAGGATTTTTACCCTGATTTTGTGGTTACCGTGAAATTTGAGGCTTTTTTTCGGCAAAGCGTCCCGTGTCCCGTTGATGACGATCGGCAGGATCGGCACGTTGTTCTCTTTTGCCAGCATAAACGCACCGGGCTTGAATAGCCGCAGCTCCCCCGTATCAGACCGCGTTCCCTCGGGAAACATGAAAACAGAACTTCCCTTCGCAAGCGTCTTGTTGCACTCCTGCAACATCTGCCTGATGCTCTCCTTGTCTCCCCGGACAAGTTTTATGTACCGGTTCAAGGTCATGTTCCATCCGATGAAGGGGATCCTGAAAATTTCAACTTTCGACACCCACTTGAAAGGGAAAAAGATGCGAAACACCACCAGGATATCGAGAAGGGACTGGTGGTTTGAAACGACGACGTAGGTTTTCTTCTTGATATGTTCTCTTCCCTCGATGGAAACGGACCAGGCAGGCATGATCCACAGGTAGAGCGACGCCCACAAGGAAGAAAAATAATGAAGAATGACGAGGCGCTTATCGAAAGGAACCGTCAGCAGCCACAGAACGAAGGCGCACATAAATAAAAACATGCTGGAGATACCGATAAAAACGAGCATTCCGATTCCAATGAGGCGGCCCGTCATCCCCTAACCACTCCTTGTTAAGGTGATTTTATTCATTCCTTATCGTGATTGCGGTGTAATGTGTAACAGATTATGGAATTTCAGTCAAAGGGTGAATCGAAAGGCTGCCCCCGGACGCCTGCATGTCGCGACCTGTCGGGATTTTTCTCACCCTTCCCCCGCTTTAAAAGCTTTGCATATCTTTGTTTTATGTCATTATGAGGAGCAATGGCGACGAGAAATCTTAATGATATCTAGATATTAAAGATTTCTCCCTTCGGTCGAAATGACGCCAGTCGACATTGTGCAAAACTTTCGCTTTGAGAAGACACGCTCCCTGCAACGTACTATCAGCAAGTCCCTCTCCTCATTCTGTCGGGAGCCTCACATCCGGACGTTTTTGAACATCCTCATGTTTTTGTCGACGACCGGCAAAATATGAAAATGAAACGGGATCTCATGGAATATCCCGTACGATCGCCCGCCGGTTCATTGATAATACATTGCACAGATACCCCCCGAAGTGATATGGAATCAGGATCGAATCGATCAGGGGGAACGTCATCAGGTGAAAATGACGGGCATGAACAGGTCACTCACCTTAGCTATTCTTTTCGCGGTGTACCTCTGTGCTCTGTTGATCATCGGCCTGTGGCCGATGAATTTTCGTGAGCAGAACCATGCCATCATGGATCATCGTGACGGCCTTATTCTTGCGCCCCCCTCAACGGCCTACTCACCTGAAGCGACAAAAAAAATCCTCAGCCTGAAGAACTTCACCATTTTTATCCATGTGTCTTCCGATTTCTTTCCCTCAAAAGGGTTCGGGTCCATCCTGTCGTATGGATTGGATTACGAACGAATGAATTTCCTGGTGGGACAATGGCGGTCCGGCATCGAGCTGAGGCTTGCAGCGGATCATCGTAGAAGGGCCATCAGTTTCGGGGAACAAGAGGTGTTCACAAAGGGAAACCCCACATGGTTCGCCATGAGCTATGACGGCGCCGTCATGGTTTTATACCAGGACGGGAAGAAAATAGCCGCCCGTCGAACCGGCCCCCTCACGTTTACCCGATGGAACGGCTCATACCCCCTGGTCGTCGGAAGCGATGCCCGGGGACGAAGCTCATGGAAAGGTTCGATCCGTACCATCGCCATCTTCAACAGGGCATTGCAGGAGAAGGAGATTCTTGCGTTATCCGGCAATCTCCGCGATCTGGCCCCTTTGATCTGTTACGCTTACGCGGACATGGACGGACCATCCATAAAGGACTCGGGCACTCCTCCCCCGGCCGATCTCTTCGTTCCCCATCGATTTGTTCCCTTTCAGAGAGACTTCCTTGAGCTGCCGGGAATGGGGCATATTAAATTCACCGTCCGGATCATGGATATAATAATAAACGTGGCGGGATTTATACCGCTGGGACTGATTCTCTCCCTGTATTACAGTCAGGAAAACGAGTCGTTTATCCGGCCGCTCATCATGGCAGTCATCGTCGGAGCATTGACCAGCCTCATCATAGAATCTTCCCAGGCGTTTCTTGCAGGCCGATCTTCAAGCATGCTCGACCTTGTCAACAATATAATCGGAAGCTCCCTCGGGGTATTTTTCCATCATCTCAGAATGGTCCCCATAAGCCAGCAGCGGACATAAGGAAACTGGGTATCCCGCGGCGTCCTGTCTCGACGGGTTACATGACATCGGCGCCGGCCGTTCAGGAGATAAAGAGGTTCTTCGTCGGAAAATTCGGATCGCTGGTCAGGTTTACCCCCAGGCGCCGTAGCCCCGCTTCATCGCCGGGCGTCGGAATATGGGTCATATGAACTTCGCATCCCTTCAATTCCTTTAACTTTTCTATGGCAAGGTGCGCCGCCGAGTTGGTCGTCGCGCTGACACTCAGTGCGATGAGCGTTTCTTCCAGATCCATGCTGACTGTTTTTTCGTGGAGCATCTCCGTTTTGAGCTGGCTGATCGAATCGGTAATATAAGCGGGCAGAAGTTTTATCTGCGGAGGGATCCCCGCCAGGTGCTTGATGGCATGCAGAACAAGGCTCGATGCGGCATGCATGAGCGGAGAGTTATTCCCCGTGACGATGGTCCCGTCCTCCACTTCAATGGCTGCGCCGCAAAAGATCCCCTCGTTGCCCTTCTCCCGTTCCTGGGCTTCCGCCGCGGCCTGGCGGGCCGGCGCCACAACCCGCCGATATTCCGGTTCAAGGCTGAACTCCCTGATAAAGAGCTCCACCCGCTGCACCGTATCTTTATTGGTAAACCCCATGGCATATTCACATCGATACCGGAAATACCGCCTGATGATTTCCTGCTTGGCGGCTTCCCTGGTCACCTCGTCATCGATAATTGCAGAACCGCAGCGGTTCACTCCCATATCGGTGGGAGACCGATAGAACGACGGCCCCCCTGTTATCTTTTCCAGAATCCTCCTCAGAACGGGAAATGCTTCCACATCTCTGTTATAATTGACCGATTTTGTATCGTACGCCTCGAGATGGAACGGATCGATGAGGTTGAAATCCTTGATATCCGCCGTTGCCGCTTCATAGGCCACGTTGACGGGATGCTTCAGGGGAATGTCCCATATAGGAAAGGTTTCAAACTTTGCATAGCCCGACTTCAGGCCCCGCCGGTAGTCATGGTAGAGCTGAGAGAGGCAGGTAGCCAGCTTTCCGCTCCCCGGCCCCGGGCCGGTGACAATGACGAGCGGCTTTTCCGTTGCGATGTAATCATTTGCCCCATATCCTTCATCGCTCACGATGAGATCAACGTCAGTGGGATACCCTTTCGTGTAGCGATGGGTGTAAACCCTGATATTCCGCCGTTCCAGCTTGTTCTTGAATACCATCGCCGCGGGCTGATTTTCAAACCGGGTTATCACCACCCCGAGCACATTGACTCCCCACTCACGAATATCATCGATCAGCTTGAGGGCATCGGAATCGTAAGTGATGCCGAAATCGGCCCGGATTTTCTTTCGCTCTATGTCGCCGGCATAAATGCACAGAAGGATGTCAGCCTTATCTTTCAGTTCCTTGAGAAGCCTCATTTTCACGTTGGGGTCATAACCGGGCAGGACGCGGGCTGCATGAAAATCAAAGAGGAGTTTCCCTCCGAATTCCAGGTATAACTTATCACCAAACCGTTCAACCCGTTTAAGGATCTCCTCTGTCTGTTCGCTGATGTACTTTTCATTGTCAAAACCGATTTTCCCCGTCATATGCCTCCCGTTCCTCCTTGTGTCGAAGCAGTAACTGCATCATGTTTTGGCAGCATGCACCCTGCCCTATCTTCCGCTGAATGCATTTCTTCATTAGCATAGAATAATCACATTTTCAGCAGCGTCATACCGCTGTGCTCATCAAAGGCACTCAGCCTTTCGAATTTACGATATATTATCGCGTTCCAGCAAAAACGTTTCTTCATGGAGTTTTTGAAAGAACGTTCGGTGCATTGCCCGTCTTTCCCATGAGATCATGGGCTTCACCCAAGGCGGTCATTGCTGTTCGATGACTCTGATAATCCGGTAGAGAGTCTCGTTCACCGGCGTGGCAATACCGAACCGCCCGCCGAGTTCCATCATCTTCCCGGCAAACATTTCCACCTCCGTTTTCCGCCGGGCCTCCACGTCCTGAAGCATGGACGTTTTCCCCTCCGGGGATAATTGAGAAAGAAATCCGTACCAGTTGTCGATATCCTCATCGGTTATGTCGATCTGCGCCGCCGCGGCAATGGCTGTCACTTCCCGCATTGCCGAATCCATGAGATCTTTCGCTTCCCGTGATGTCTGAAAGACGCCGTAGGGGGCACGGAGCACCGCCGAAGCCTGATTGATTCCCACGTTGATCATGAACTTCCACCAGAGGACACGAATCATATCATCCGGTGTTTCGTATACAATGCCCGCCCGGGAAAACAGGCCCTGAAGCCGCCTGACCCGATCGGTGAGCATACGATTGTCCGCCTCGCCGAAAAAGAGCTTACCCTGGGTCGTGTATGTCACCGCTTTGCCATCCCGCAGGGCATCAATCCCGACTGCGACGGAATAAAGGAGCTTATCCATCCCGAAAACGGCGCCGATCCACTCTTCGCTGTCGATACCGTTCATAACCGACAGGATGATCGTTTCCCTCCCCACCCGGTTCTGCATATCCTCGATGGCATCCCCGAGATGATGATTCTTCACCGCCACTATGATGAGGTCCGCCGGAGAGGCCGCCTGTTCCGGGTGGACAACAGGGACATTATAACATTTTCCGTTGACGACCAGCCCTTCCTCTTTCAGACGGTTATACCGCTTTCCCCCGGCAATCAGAGACACGGAAGAACCGTCCATATCGAAAAATCTGCTCGCATAAAAGGCCCCCATGGCCCCCGCTCCCACGATTGATATATCTCTGATCGATCCCATGGCGCGCTTCTCCTCACCGATGATCGCAGCGGACGTGGCCCTATAATCCGTACCGCCACCATTGTTGATGGTCACAAAAAGTCCAAATTCAGACGGCTTTGTAAAAAGGCCGAGATCACGGCTTGCAAATCTCGAGGAATGAGGCGTACTTATGGTACGCTGTAGAGCTTGTCCTCGCGAAAGCGGGGAAGATATGCAGCGTAACGCAGAGATCGGACTTTTTACGAAGTCGTCATTGTTTACTTATAATTACGAACGTCAAATGTCAACGTCATGTTGCCCGGGCGAACATTGATGAGAGGGATTCATCATGAAAGAGGCCCGGGACTCACGTCTCGGGGTAAAAATAGATGTGCCTGCACAGCCGATCATGAAGGTAACCCGGCGGATTCGATGAATAACAATCGCCGTAACATCGATCATGTGATACAAAGGGGTATGCGCAGCACAAACATCGTGGAGAAGGAATCATGTGCGGACGTTTCGTCATGGCCTGCGATCTCTCCGATCTGGTGGAGACCTTCGACATATCCGACATCGCCTGCGAGCCGGAACGGAGCTATAATATCGCTCCCGGGGCCGAGGTAGCAACGGTCATTCATACCGGAACCACCCGGCTTATCCCGCTGAAATGGGGGCTCGTCCCATCCTGGTCGAAAGATCCATCCATCGGTAACAGGTTGATAAACGCGAGGGCGGAAACGGTAAGAGAAAAACCAAGCTTCAGGAACGCCTTCAAACAACGGCGGTGCCTCATCGTCGCGACGGGATTCTACGAATGGAGGAACGACGTCCGGGGGAAAACCCCCTTCTATATCGGGCTGCGAACAGACGGGCCATTCGGTTTCGCGGGGCTCTATGATTTCTGGCAATCCCCCGAGGGGAATGAACTTGCCACCTGTGCCATTATCACGACTGAAGCGAATGATATGATAAGGCCGATTCATGATCGAATGCCCGTGATTATCCCCTACCATGAAGTTCTCCGCTGGCTCGACCCTTCGGCCGGGGTACCTGCAGCTCGGCTCCCGCTGCTGAAACCGTATCCGTCGGAACAGATGACGGCTTATCAGGTATCATCCATGGTAAATTCACCCCGGAACAATTCTCCGGACTGCATCAAACCGGCTCTTCATTCCCGGAATCAACATTCCCTGGCGTAGCCGTTCCCGTGACGTTCGGCGTCACGAAAGAAACGAATGGCCCCGTTTCCCTATCATCGGATGGCATCGCCACGGAACGAGCAATAAAAAGACATGAAAATCTTTGACATTTTCTGTTGATTGCTATACAAACTGGTACTCTGAGCGAACCATGAAGGATCCATGATAATGGAATTACAAGAAATAGTGTCCCGATACCGGGATGATCTCCAACGAGTTGAAGATAATCTGGATAGCTATTACCGGTCATATATAAAATTGATCCCTGAAGTAACCGATTATATTATCAATAGTGGCGGAAAGCGCCTCAGGCCACTGCTCCTCATGATCACGTCCGATCTCTGCGGCTTCACCGGCGATAGACGGTACACCCTGGCGGCGGTGATGGAGTTTCTTCACACGGCGTCGCTGCTTCACGATGATGTCATCGACCACGCAGAAACACGACGGGGGAAGACGGCGGCAAATAACATATGGGGGAATTCGGCAAGCGTCCTTGTCGGCGATTTCCTCTATTCCCAGGCGTTCAAATTAATCGTCGAGGACGGAGACCGGGATATACAGATACTTCTCACCAGCGCGGCGATCACCATGGTCGAAGGAGAAACGGCGCAACTGACCAGGTGCGGCGACATCACTATCACCGAAGACGATTATCTCAAGATAATTGAAGACAAAACGGCAATTCTCATTTCCGCCTCATGCGCCCTGGGGGCCCTGCTCGCCAAGTCATCGGAGCAATCAATCGACGCCCTGAAGCGGTTCGGCATGAAGCTGGGAATCGCCTTCCAGGTCACCGATGATACTCTGGACTACGTGGCTGACGAGGATGAATTCGGCAAGGCGATCGGAATGGACCTGAAAGAAGGGAAGATCACCCTTCCGCTCATACGCACCCTCCACCAATGCGCTCCCGATGAAAAGGCCCTGATTCATAAAACCTTCCAAGGGGGGCAGCTCGACGGCGACTCCGTCAGGAACATAACAGCGTTGATAGAAAAATACGATGGCATCGATTACGCACTGGACAGGGCAAAGGGCTTCATCGAGGATGCGAAAACATCTCTTGAATCATACACCGATTCATTCCCCCGACAGGCGCTTGTAACGATTTCCGATTATATCGTCCGGCGAAGACTCTAGCACCATAATCTTAGAATGTCTTCATTCTATGTTATTCCGAGAAGCAAGGGCAAAGAAGGCTGAAGGCAATTTCAGGCTCAAGGCGAAGGACCAAAGGCTAAAGGAGAAACCGGAGTTGGCCGCCCTTAACCTTTTGCCCGCAGCCCTTAGCCTTTTACCCTTTGCCTGTTGTAATCGCCCTTCGCCTTGCGCCTCTATACCATGAACCGGGAACCGTGAATGCGGGCAATCAGACAGCACCGAGGCTGCCCTCAAACGCCCGTCTGCTGCGTTCCCCTCAGCCTTCTTCCGCTTTCAGGAGGGCAGCCTTGCGACGTGCGGAGAGGTTTGCATAACAAACTTCTTGTCATTCCCAACGTGATTGGAAATCTATAAATCTTTGTAATGATTGGATTCCCTCTTACGCGGGAATGACACCGGATGCATTGTTTACAGGACATGAGGAGTTTTCATATAGCGTCGGAGCATGTCTCCCCCTTCCCGCAGGATCTGCACCGCCCTCGGAAGATATTCCAGGATATCGGCGGCGGTCACGCCATCCTCTCCGATGGCTTCAGCCGCGAGATCGCCTGACATGCCATGGACAAAAACCCCTGTTCTAACGGCATCTTCAACCGGCAGGCCGAGCCCGTACATGGCCGCGATGGTCCCGGTGAGCACGTCGCCCGACCCCGCCGTGGCCATTCCCGGATTGCCACTCATGTTAACGAAAACCCTGCCGTCGGGGCAGCCGACAAGAGAATGAGCCCCTTTCAGCACGATGATCGCGTCCAGTTTCTTCGCCGTCTCCTGGAGGATCATGATCGGATCAGCTTCTATTTCTGTTACCGAATGTTTCGTGATCCGCGCCATTTCTCCCGGATGGGGAGTGA
>JAFGWZ010000115.1 GCA_016936905.1 Deltaproteobacteria bacterium
CCCGCTGCTTGCGGCGGGGTTAGCGAGCGAATAAAAATAACAATCTTCCTTAACAGTCGGAGATTCCCCGCAACTTGTTGCGGGGAGGGAGCTTCAATTCCACTTATCGATTCAGGTGTCGACCTCTCCTGGTTGTGCAGTAGCTTGCCTCACGGGGTGACGGTATCGCCGGTCCGGCGCCGCCGGGTCATGCCTGTTTTAGGCTTACATCTCTCATTGTTAGCTCCTCTCCCCCGTAGAGAAATTGTCTTGATTCCGTTGCGATATCAGTGTTACAGTATCTCCGCGCAATCATGAAGTGAAAATAAGAAGGGAAATTAATAACATATGGCGACAGATTTTTATGAGATACTCGGTGTGCCGAAGAGTGCCTCCTCTGGTGAGATAAAAAAAACCTATCGAAAGCTGGCCCGAAAGTGGCATCCTGATGTTAATCCCGGAAACAAGGATGCTGAACAGAAATTCAAAGAGATATCCCGTGCCTATGATGTCCTCGGCAACGATGAAAAACGGAAGATCTACGATGAATTTGGCGAGGAGGGACTTCAACCCGGATTCGACAGCGAGAAGATGCGCCAGTACAAGGCATGGCAGGAAACCCAGAGAGCCCGTGGCGGCGGAGAGGGATGGTCCGGTCAGTATGAAAGTTACGAGGATCTTTTCGGCGACCTGTTCAGTGCGCGGAAAGAGGGGGGGTATTTTCGGTCATCAGGGCCGGCCCGGGGTCGTGATGTCGATTATGAGATGGCCGTCGATTTTATCTCGGCACTGCGGGGAATCCAAACGGAAATTTCAATGCAGAAGTTCAGAGATTGTTCCCACTGCTCCGGTTCGGGGACAGAGCCGGGCACGAAGTTGCTCCCCTGTCAGGCCTGTGGGGGTTCGGGGCGTCTCAATGTGGCGGAAGGCCCGATCCAGTTTACCCAGGTCTGTCCTCACTGCGGAGGACATGGCCGCGTCGGGAAGCCCTGTGCGGAATGCGGAGGAAGCGGACAGGTCATGGGAACGGAGAGAATACGGGTCAGGATTCCTCCAGGCGTAAGTGACGGATCCCGGGTGAGGGTGGCGGGAAAAGGCGAGCCGGGACGAAACGGCGGGGCATCGGGAGATCTGTATCTTGTTATTCGAGTAGCGCCTCATTCCGTCATGACGAGAAAAGGCGATGACCTCTACATGGACGTACCGATCACGGTCCATGAAGCGATAGCCGGTGCCAGGATTGTCGTTCCAACGGTAGACGGGCAGGTAACCGTGACCGTTCCGCCGAAAAGCCAGAGCGGCAGGGTCCTTCGACTGAAAGGGAAGGGCGCGTTCAATCCGAAAGCAAAGAAACATGGCGATATTATGGTGAAATTGATCGTGAAAGTTCCCCAGACGGACGACAGTGATGCGATCGAGGCAGCGAAAAAACTGGAAACCCTTTATGGTGACGACATACGAAAGGACGTCAGATTATAGACTATGACCCTGAAATTATGGACAATAATCGACATTACGGAAATATTTCAGGTTGACGAGCAATTCATCGTCGATCTGGAGGAAGAAGACATTATCTGTGCCACGTTCGAAGAGGGAATGACACACAAATGTTATTCACCGGAAGAGGTAGAAAAACTCCGTCTGGCCAAGATTCTCGTTGAGGATCTGGACGTCAATCTTCCCGGTGTGGATATCATCCTCCGGATGCGCAGCAATATGGTGGAAATGCGGCGCCAGTTCGATGCCATTCTCAAGGATATTGCGGACAAGATCAAAGATGAACTGGCGTAGGGCGTGCCCGCCGTGTTCCTATGGGGCGGATCACGGATGCTTCGCGAAGAAGACCTGGTTCTTTCCGAGCCTCTTCGCGGAGTACATGCCGTCGTCGACCCGTTTGAGAAAATCGGAAAGTACCTCTCCGGGAATGTATTCGGTCACGCCGATGCTCACCGTCTTGCTGATGCGCCTGTCATGACCGGGAGTGAATGTCTCGTTTTCGAACTCCTCCCTGATTCTTTCCGCCAAGGGGAGCGCCGCTTCTCCTTTTGTTTCCGGCAGGATCAGGGTAAATTCCTCTCCGCCGTACCGGTATCCCGAGTCGGTCTTACGCAGACACCCTGTGATGACCTGGCCAAGCCTGACAAGAACCCGATCTCCCTCGAAGTGACCGAATGTGTCATTGAAGTCCTTGAAATCATCGATATCCAGCATCATGATTGAAAGCGGGTGGCCATACCGGCGGGCCCTTTCCGTTTCGGCCTTCAGTTGCGCATGGAAATGCCGTGAATTGAAAAGCTTGGTCAATCCATCAGTAATGCTCATCTCCATGTATCTCATTTCGCTTTCCTTGAGAGCTTCTTCGGCAAGCTTGCGGGCCGTGATGTCTTCCAGGGTCTCGATGGCGCCGAAGAGGGTGCCTTTCGAGTCTCTCAGCGCCGCGGCGGTGAACCTCAGCCATTTTCCTCCCGTGCCGAGGGCGGGAAAAAAATCGATCGCTTCATAGGCGTCTTCGATGAGCTTCAGATTGTGGTACTTTCCTACATACCACCGGGGGATTTCTTCAACCAGGCTGTCCACCAGCAGGTCTGCCATGCACGGTCGTTCCTTGTCGTAGAAAGCCCTCCATTGCTCGTTGGTGCCGATGATGTCCCGGGCCTTGATTCCGCTCATTTCCTCAAGTGCCTTATTCCAGTAGAGGACCCGGTGATTCTCGTTGATGACGAAGGTCGGTATCGGTGAGCCTTCGATGACTGACTTCAGCCGCTGCTCGCTTTCTTTGATAGCGTCTTCGATGCGCCTCCGCTCGGTAATATCTTCCAAGGTCTCGATGGCGCCGAAGAGGGTTCCTTTTGAATCTTTCAGTGCCGCGGCGGTGAACCGCAGCCATTTCCCTCCCGTGCCGAGGGCGGGGAAAAAGTCGACCGCTTCATAGGCGTCTTCGATGAGCTTCAGCCTGTTATACTTCCCCTCGTACCACCGGGGGATTTCTTCAACCAGGCTGTCCACCAGCAAGTCTGCCATGCACGGACGTTCCCGGTCGTAGAAAGCCCTCCACTGCTCGTTGGTGCCGATGATGTCCTGAGCCTTGATTCCGCTCATTTCCTCCAGCGCCTTGTTCCAGTAGAGGACCCGGTGATTCCGGTCGATGACAAACGTCGGTATCGGTGAACCGGCAAGCGCCGTTTTAAGATGTTTTTCACCTTCCCGAAGTATTTCACTGGCCTCGGCGATCCGCTCGCTTGCAAGTGCGAAAACGATACCGATTACTACGAACATGAGAGATCGCAGCAAATCTTCCGTGAACGGGACATTCGGTTGAAAAATGAGGTGACTTATCAGCAGGATGAGGGCAAGGAGTACGGAAACGACAATACCTTTTCTATGCCACCAGAATGATGACAGGATTACTGGTACATAGAAAAAATGGGTGAATATATTACCATACCCCAAGACATGGTGAAAATAGTAGGTAAGAAACGCTGATATGGCGACGAAAACAATTATGATGCCTGCCCGTTGCGCCGGCGTTATAAACTTCGATAGTTTCTCCATGCTCATACCGCAATAACAACTGATGGTGGTGTGGAAACCTTACATCCCACTTTTTTTATCATGAAAGGAAGGTTCTCATGCCCGGCCCTTCTTCCCGATAGGGCAATCCTCCACCTGAACGGTAACAGAAAACAACAATGTGTTTTTAGAATACACTTAAAACAAATGCTGAGTCAACGACACAATATCATGGTTATGATATTTCATCCCCTGACGTTTCTCCTTGATTTTATCTTTCAGGTTATTATATGAACGAGTATCACAACAGACGGTGAGAGTTTTGGAAAACTGCAAATGTTGTCATTTCGACCGAGGGGGGATATCTTGAAACACTTCAAATTATTAAGATCTCTCGTCGCTGGTGCGCATCAGAAATGACAAAAGTCAAGGCTTTCACGGTGTCATACCGTAGAGAATGAGGTAACCATGGGAGAAGCTCTAAAAAGCAAGTACCCGATATTAATAAATAAATGTAGAGATTGCGGTAAGCGGGAAGGCGATGACGACGACGATTTCATCCATACGTTTGAAGAACTCGTTGACCTGTCTGAAGAAGAAAAAGAAGCGTGTGAATGGTTTTCGGAAAACATGACCGACGAGGTCTTCCCCGATATCTGGTCCATGGGACATTGTTACTCGAAAGAAGAGATGTCCCATATATTTGTGCTTGAGAACCTTATTGAGCGGCTTCTTTCCCGCAAACCGGTGTGCGAAACGTGTTTCGCGAGAAAGTGGAAGGCGACGGATCTTTCGTGACCGCTCTTCTCTGAGTTGATGAGAAGATCCCCCACCCCCTGTGAAGTGCCGGATGATCACGGGGGGAGATGAAAACCCCTGAACAGACGAAGCAAGATTTCCGTTACGGACTGCCAACTGGGTGACGGTGCGTTTTTCATCCGATAACCGGCGTTTACCGACGCTCTTGGTCGTAAAGAATCAATGACCGGTCATTTCAGAGTAAACATGCCGTTTTCATATATCCTGATTGTCTTCCCCGATGTCAATACCGCGTCAACCGTTTTATCTTCCGTATTAACCAGATCCCAATGCAATGCCGAGTCGTTGAATCCCAATGCCTTCTTTTTGTCTTTCGTTAATTCGGCTGGATCACCGTTGTACGTATCTGAGTAAGATGCCCCGACGGCGATATGGCAGTTTCCGAATCTTCCGCCGTAATTTTCGTCAAAGAGGGTGTCCGCCATGAAACGGTCGATCCGTGAAAAACGTTTATCGGTGAGAGAAAATTCGCCGAGTTTGTTCGCTCCCCTGTCCATCGACATCTGTTTTACAGCAAAATCGTTCCCCTTCTCCGCTCTAACATGGACGGCCGTACCTTTTTTGAAAACGAGCGCCACCCCTTCAACGTAGTTGCCCGAACGGTACGACGGTTGATTCGCGTAATAGGTGCCTTCCGTTCCCCGCCAGTCCGGTGATATGAAAAGTTCAAAACTCGGAATGTTGTGGCCTGAGATGCCTACCCATTTTCGATGACGGCCCGGCGTAATTTTCAGATCGAAGCTGTCCGATTGAACATGGAAGTATGACACGTCCAGGGTAGTGAGCCACTTCTTGATTGCGCCCGCTTCTTTATAGATGTCTTTCCAGTGGGAGACCGGATCTTTTCTGTCGAGATAGCACGCCTTGACGATTTGTTTTGTATAATCCCGCTCCGACATGCCTGCCCGCATTGCCAATTCAGACGTCGGATAGGTGCACAGCGTCCAGCCGAATTCTCCAGATTCCTCTCGCGTTTCAAGGATTTCCCGGAAGGGTTTTCTCGCGACGACTGCCTTCCCTATTTTTTTCGGATCTATTTTCCCGAGGTGAGTGAGCGATTCCGGTCCGTGGAGATAGATGGTGCCATTGAGCTTTTCGTAAAGCTCCTTTTCTCCCGGCGGGTGAAAGACGAGCTGCCGGTCGTTCGCTTTTTCAAAGAAGGTCCGCTCCATTGCCGTTGTCAGGCCTGCCCTGATAACGGGATGCAGATTCATCTCGAGAATCTTGCCATAGAGGATCTCGGCGAGTCGTACAGCCTGCCGGTCATATCGAATGAGAATGATGTCGTTTCTTTTAAAACGTTTCTTCCTCGCTGTGGTAAGCCCCCAGAGAAGAACGTCGGCGTACCTTTCCAGTTGTTTTGCCGCAAGCTCCACCCATTTCCTCCTTCATGAATAGGTCGATTTGAATTGACAAATAGCGCATGATTGCTATAATTCCACAACGCTTAACGATTCCCGACAGTTGAGAACCCTTTACAATACTCAATGAACGATAGTCGTTCCCCGTCAACCCTCACGATATTTATGGAAGTTATTTAAATTGGTTATTGTCATAAAGCAAGAAGTATTTTGTGGTGGATCTAATACGGACACTGCCACGGTCATATTCTGCGAGCCTTGTGAACGATGCGGTGCCGGGAGACGCTGTCAAAATGATCTGTCAAGTCATGGCGAACGTGGACCGGATGCCTGAGTGATAAGCGGACTTGAACGCAGGCATGACGGTGCTCGTGGTGTACGATGTTTTGGCTGTACCTCGGGGAATGCCGTACTGTGAACGATAGTATGTTTTTTGCCTGTGCGAAAGGACAGCGGTGCCATGGATGATAGCACGAAAACCCAGCCGGGATATGGCGAGATCGATCAATTAAAACGGTATGCCAACGATCTGGCTGAAGTCTACAAGTCGGAAAAAGAGCGCCGGCGGGAACTTGAGGTCGTCAACAAGGAATTACAGGCCGCCTATTTCGATACGATCTATCGCCTTTCGCTGGCGGCTGAGTTCCGTGACGAGGATACGGGTGACCACATTATGAGGATGGGCCGGTCATGCCGACTGATTGCTCAGAAACTGGGATTGCCTCCCGAGCAGGTCAAGAATATCGAACACGCCGCTCCCATGCATGACGTTGGAAAGATCGGCATTCCCGACAGCATCCTCCTGAAACCGGGCAAATTGACCGAGGAAGAATTTGAAATCATGAAAACCCATACGATCATAGGAGCGAAACTCCTCGGCAATTCAAAATCGGAAATCCTGAGGGTCGGAGAAGAGATATCCCTGTATCACCATGAACGATGGGACGGCAAGGGATACCCTCATGGATTATCGGGTGAAGACATTCCGATTGTCGGAAGAATTGTCTGTGTCATGGATGTGTTCGACGCCCCCACGTCACGACGGCCGTACAAGGACCCCTATCCGATGGAGGTCGCCCTCGATATCATTAAACAGGAAAGCGGAAAGCAGTTTGACCCCGTGCTCGTCGACATTTTGCTGGACAATAGCGACGAAATAACACAGATCAAGGGCGAGGTCGAAGCAATGAAGAAATCGGATGGGATCCCTTTGGAGGGATTCAAGTGGAGCGATCGGGATATTATCGAGGGCCGGAATAAATCATTCAACAAGCGATACGTAAAACCATGAAACAGCTTTCAAACGAGGACAGGCGAGAATTCAGTCGTTTCCCCATGGATCTTCAGATTGACATCGTTGGTGTCGATCACGCCGGCGAGTCATATGAAGAATCGTCATACTTGAAGGATATATCCGGCGGAGGGGCAAAGTTCACGACGCGGTGTGCAGATCAGTATGAACCGGGGAAACGGTTGGTGATTACGATCTTCCTGCCGGGGATCAGAGATGTATGGGCCCGGATGAAGGGAGAGGCGACAGTGGTTCGGATCGAGCGTCATGATGCTGAGGATGGGAGGGGGACGAAAGCCGATATCGCCCTGTGTTTCAACAGCCGGCTGCAGCTCATCCGGGAATGAGCCGTCCGGGAATAGTGAGAATGTACCGTGAAAATATAAGGAATCGATGAACCCCAACTATAGCACGTCAAAAAGTTTTATCGGAAAAACCCCGGTCATCCTGGTCATGCTCGGCATCCTTCCGTTTCTTCTCGTGATCTACCTTTTTATCTATGAACAGCTGACTATCACCACTATGGTTATGCTTATGTCCGCCCTGGCCCTCTTTTCCGTCCTGGCGGGGTATTCGCTTATGCGGCGTTCAGCAGATCAGCTTGTCAGGCTGGCTCTTGCGACGAAGTTCATTGAATCGGGTGAAGAATTCAAACCCATAGAAATCATAGCTGATGAGGAAATCAACGATATCGCCCGGCACTTCAATTCCATGCTGGAAAAGTTGAACGATGCAAACCGGGACGTAAAGGAACAATCGGTTCAACTCATGATCTATGGGAGGGATCTTGCCCAGTCCCATCAGTTGGCGAAAGAAGAGGAACGGCTCCGCAACAGGCTCGGACGGTACGTGGGAAACACCCTTGTCGAGAAGCTCATCAGTTCGAAAGATGAACTGTTCATGGAAAATGAACGGCAGGAAGTCACGATTCTCTTTGCCGATATACGTCAATTCACTTCATTTTCGGAGAAAATGCCCGCAGAGGATGTGGTCGCCATGCTCAATGAGTTCTTCAGCGCCATGGTCGATATCATATTCAGCAACAAAGGGATACTGGACAAGTTCATCGGAGACGCCCTCATGGCCGTTTTCGGAATCATAGAAACGGACCGCGGCGGAGCCCGTAACGCCGTCACGGCGGCATTGGAGATGCAGCAAGCGGTTGATGCTCTCATGGTTGAACGCGGGAAATCGGGGCAGGAAGTGTTCAATGTAGGGATCGGCGTGAACACGGGATATGCCATATTCGGCAGTGTGGGATCACAGGAAAGATTAGACTACACGGTCATCGGTGACTGCGTCAACACTGCCGCGAGACTCGAAAGCACGGCCCGGGGCGGCGAGATCATCATCGGTGAGGAGACCCGCCGGAAGATCCTGGGAGAGTTCGACATGAGAGAAAAAGGAGGGATCAGGGTAAAGAACAAGACCGATCCCGTTGTTTGTTATGAGGTTGTCCAGAAAACCTAAATGTTTTTTTACTCTCCGCCGTGCTCTGAAAGGCCCAGCCGTTTCTTCATTTCTCCGTAGAATAACTCCCCGATACGAAGGCCTTTGTCGATAAAATCGGGCCCGTATTCCATACCTGTCCGGGAACGAAAGGTTGTCCGTATCTTTCTTATCCCTGCGAGACCGTCGGGGAACCGTTCCATGACCTTTGAGAGGGGGATGTTCCGGGGGATGATGATGTTCCAGAGCATTGAGGTGAAGTTATCAGGCCCCCACCGGAACTTATCGGCATCATAAAGGGCGTCGGAAAGGAGCTGTTCATGTGGGTCGTCAAGCGAACGAACCGGCTTGAACGCTTCATGATTTCCAATTGCGCGGGTGATTGCCCTTCGTTCTCTCTGTGCCATGCCGAGGTCTTTCAGGATCGTGTCCGCCGCTCGAGCGCCTTCTCGGGCGTGATCGGCGTGGGACCGTTTGATGTCGTGAAGGATGCCTGCAATGTGCGCCCGGTGCATCATCTCATCCATCGTTTTTCTTTCGGTCCCGTCATTACTTTCGATGAGTATGATGGCTCCCGCGTCGACCGCCACGGCCCGGGCATGAGAAAAGCCGTGGCCGTAGGGTGTATCGTTGTCCGCGATGATGGTCATACAATACCGGACGACGGGATGCTTTTCGAGGCTGCTTCGAGATCGGTCAACCTCTCTTCTCCGCTCCAGGTAAAATCGTGGCGCCCCAACCCGAGCGGCGATTTCTTCACATAATTTAACAGCGGCGTTATAATCGAAATCAGTTATCATGATGTATCTTCACGTCCTTGCAAGTACGCTGTATCCATAGCAAATGAAGCGTAAAATGAAAACGAAAAAATGGGGAAGGTGGCGGAGAGGGTTGATCACCGGCGAGGTTCGTTTATGGCGGAAGCCGTGAAGAACCTGTTTAAAAACCCCAAAATGTGGCTGTTCAAAAAATGTCTGGATGCAAGGCTCCAGAACTGTCTGTTTGCCCGGTCACATGAATCCGGGCAACAGGCTGATTGGTCGACTCATAGGAGCGTTGTTTGCCCGGCTTCATGATTCCCGGTCCATGATGTAGAGGCGAAGGGCGCAGGGCTAAGGGAAAAAAAATACATTCAAACAATGGGGCAGGCCAGTTCGTTTTTTCCTTAGGTCTTGAGCCTTTCACCTATAGCCTTCTTTGCAGCGACAAAGGCTGAAAAAATGCAGCAGACGGGCGTTTTGGGGCAGCCTCTGAATGTTATGTCGAGATGTAGGTATCGTCTACCTGTAAAGCCCGGCCGAGCGTAACCATCCGCTCGATGTGCTTTTTCGTCATCAGGTAATTCCACATGAAGACCCATTCGTCGGAGTGAAACTTCCTGCCGTAGATCAGTCCCTTCCCGGCAACATCATCGATGGTTGCCGGTTCTGTCAATGCGGCGAGAATACGGGAGTCCCTCTCTTCTATCTTTTCGAGAAAGACGGTGAGGCCAGCCTGGAATTCCTCTTTGGTGAGAATGCCCGCTTCGTGACCGGTTATAAAGGTGTCGGCGTCCATTCCCGCTATTTCCCGGCACGAATCGATGAATTGTCCGATGTCGCCGTCGATGCCTCCGTACCACGGGCCGAATGAGGTAAGATCGATGTCGGCAACGTAGACAACGCCCTCTTCCGGGAAATACATGCAGCAAAACCCCTCGGAGTGTCCCGGCGCTCCGATGACGTGCATCTTTGTTTTACCGAAATCGAAAATATGACCCCACGGGTACGTTCCGTCGAGACGGGAGGTCGACATCCACCACTTGTGGTTGTTCTGCGGAGAATAAGGGCTCTGCGGGCTTTCGGGCCTGGAAATCCGGCGGATCCAGCGGTCGACCTCCTCGGAACCGTAGACTTCCTCAATGCCGAGAAGTATCCCGATGCGCCGCCTGTCTCGGTAGCACTGAGCCTCTTTTTCATTAATGAGAATCGCCGTGTCGGTGAAAAGGTGGTTATAGGCGATATGGTCAAAATGAAAATGGCTGTTGATGACCATATCGATTCGGTGGTTCTCTTTCAATTCCGTCAGGGGTCTTTCCCCTGCGCCGGTATCGATGACGGCCTTCACGTCGTCGTCGATGAACAACGTGGAGCTCCAGGGGAATCGGCTAGAGTTTTCACCGGGAATGACGGTAACCGCTCCGAACGCCTGTGTTTTCATCCCTCCCATGGCACTGTTCCTCCCGGTATGAAAATAGTGAATAAGACTAAAGAATATCGTCGATGATTCTTTCGAGATGCCGCAGCGTGTTGCATTCCTTCACAACGTCACAGAGCGGGCCGTACCGTTTCATCTCCGAATCGCCTGACCCCCAGAATGGAACGCTTTCCGGATTGAGCCAGATGAGACGTTTCGATTTTTCCTGGATCTTTCTGAGCAGCGCCGTTTCCGGTTCAAAATAATTATTCCGTCCGTCACCGAGAATGATGACCGTCGTTTTCTTGTCAACGTTTCTCATGTGTTGATCGTGAAAATTGATGAAGGCCTCACCATAGTTCGTTCGACTGAGTCCGATGTCGAGGCCCCTGCCGGTGCGAAGGATTTCAACGGCCCTCTCTACCGGATAGTCGTCAAAGATATGGCTGACATCGATGAGGTTATTGCAGAAGATAAAGCTCCTGATCTTCCCGATCACTTCATTCAGGCTGTACAGAAAGAGGAGAAAGAATCGGACGATCATCCTGACGGAGCGGCTCACATCGCAGATCACCACGAGGCTGGGACGGTCGATTTTCTGTTTCTTCCAGACGATATTGAAGAGGGGGCCCTGGTAGGTGATATTTTTTCTCATCGTCTTCTTGAAATCCAGTTGCCCCCGTCGGAAGCTCTTTCGTCGCCGCGAATGTATATCGTTCAGCCGCTTGACCATTTTTTTTACAATGATGAGCATGTGAAGAAAATCCCTCTCCTCAACGGCGGAGAGTTTCATATCCTTGAGCTGCCGTTCGATCATAGTGGCTCGCGTCTCGTGGGTGAAAAGGTCGTAGTAACGATTCACATAGCCTCTGATATAGTCGAACAAACGCCCCCGGGCATCTCTCAGGGCTTCCGCCTGTTGCATTGCCCCAGGCATTCCCGTTTCATCAAGCCGCCGGATGTCACGGTCAAGCCCTTCTATTCCCATGGTGGAAAGGATCCGCCTGCTATAGGGGTTCTTTTGTGTAAAGAACTGCATGTTCGAAAGCTGGATCTTACTCACTGCCTGTATCAGCGATGTCATGATATCCGCCTGATCTCCCGAGATCAACAAGGTCGTGAGAGGGGCGAGGAGATCATCCGATTCGGCCTCAAAATCGATATCGCTTTCAGAAACGTTCTCTGAATAATCGGTGAAGGAAAAGAATCGGTCGAAACACTCCTTAAAAATGTCTTTTTCGTGGGGGGTCTTTGCCAGAGCCGCCGCGAGGGATATCTTGAGGGTATCTCTGTCTTCGTACCCCACGAGATCGAGCGTATGGGCCGCGTCGAGGCTTTCCGATACGGACACTCGAATCCCGGCGTTACGAAGTGCGAAAATAAAATCTCTCAATACTCGTTCCATGTTTTTACGAGCCACTCGAAAAATTATGCGTGACCTTCCTTTGTTGCCTGCTGCGTCAGTTCGTAGAGGCGGTCATTTACCACCGCAATGTCGTCTTCAAACTTGAGAAAGACATTCAGCGTGCTCCTGACGATTTCCATGTTGAGGCAGTCCGCGTGAAGCAGGAGGAGAACGCGTGCCCAGTCAATGGTTTCGCTGATGGAGGGAAGCTTCTTGATATCAAGCTTCCGTATCTGCTGAATGAACGAAACGAGCTGAAACCTTAGGCTGTCCCCCAGGTCGGGAACCCTGATATTGATAATGTCCCTTTCGAGCTGCGCGTCGGGAAAGGGAATAAAAAGGTGGAGACATCGCCGCTTGAGGGCATCGCTCAATTCTCTGGTGTTATTGCTGGTAAGGAATACATATGGGGTCGACTTGGCGGCTATCGTTCCAATCTCGGGGATCGAGATCTGGAAGTCCGAGAGAATCTCCAGCAGGAATGCCTCGAACTCGTCATCCGATTTGTCGATCTCATCGATGAGAAGCACCGAACCTTTCCGCTGCTGCAGCGCGCTGAGCAGGGGGCGCGGTTCGAGAAACCGGGGAGAGAAAAAGATGTCGTCATACTGATGGATCGCCTCGAGCGACTCGGCGAGATTGTTCTTTTCACGGACGATGTCGTTGAGCTTGTCCTTCAGTATCTGGGTGTATAACAGTTGTTTCCCGTATTTCCATTCATAGAGAGATTTCGACTCATCGAGTCCTTCATAGCATTGGAGGCGAATCAGCGGAAGGTTGAGAAACGAAGCGGTTTTCTTTGCCAGGTCGGTCTTGCCCACCCCCGCGGGACCCTCGACCAAGATGGGCTTGTTGAGTCGGAATGCCAGGTAGAGGGTCGTGGCGATTTGCTTACTGCAGATATAGTCCACCCCTCTGAACGCCTGCTGTATGTTTTCTATTGATGTGATATTGTCGTTGGAACGTACCATTACCTGCTATCCTTTTCCTTTCAGGAGCTCTTCTCCCATTTTTTTTGTTTTTATTGCGGCCACATGGTCTGCGATGTTGATGCTTTCGATCAAGTCCTTCGTCAAGACCGCCAGGTCATCCCCGTCCTCCCTGTTCGAAGGGGCACGAAGATCACGGAGCAATGATTCAAAGCGGTTCGCGATGGCCCTGAACGAGAGAAGCAGGGAAGGAAATTCGGGATAATTCTTCCCGCTGTCCAGCATCGATGCCGCCTCAAACGCGATGACCCGAAGTGTATCGACTGTATATCGCAGGGCTCCGAGGTTCCCTCTCAGTTCATCCGTGGGGGGACATGTTTGACCTTCCCTTATACCGTCGATGAGGAGTTCCATCTGCCGTTGCATGCCGCCGATAATCGGGCCCATGAGGCAGACTTCTTCAATCTCCCTGAAAGGTTTTGCCATTGCCTCGTAAGCCGTTCCATCCTTCCCGAGCACATTTGATGCGGGGACGGCACAGTTCGCAAGTTCTATCTCGCAATGAGGCGACGGCTTCAGGAAACCGAGAGAAATGTTCCTGGTAACGGCAAATCCCGGTGTTTCCTTCGGTATGAGGAACGACGTGAATCGTTTCTTATCCCCCTCGGACCCGGTTACCGTCAGGACGATGAAGATGTCGGCAATCTGTCCGTTCGTGAGAAAGGATTTGTGGCCGTTGATCACATAATCCCCGCCGCGGCGGGTCGCGGTCGTCTTCATGTGCCTGGGATGTGCCATCGAGCCTGGTTCCGAGATGGCGATGGAGGCCGTTTTGACCCCCTTCGCGAGCAGGGGAAGCAATCCTTCACGCTGCACATCGGTGCCGAATTCGCTGATGAAGTAACGGGACACCGCATTGTGGATCACCCACGAGAGGACGATGCCCATATTATGCCCCCATCGAGCCAGCGCTTCGCCGGCGACGAAAATGTCGATGAATCGACCCCCCATTCCGCCGCAGTCCGGTGAAATTCCCATGCCCAGAAGGCCTGCATCGGCCATGGATCGCCAGATATCATGGGGAAACCCTTTCATGGTCTGCAGGTCACGGCGGGGCGCGATGAACCGCCGCGCGAAATCGGCAGCCCCGTCCCTGAGGATTATCAGTTCTTCTGTCAGTGCCGTTGCCATCGGTATGCTCACCTGGCCCTTGGCGGACTTTGGCTGGAAGTGCTCGGTCCATCCGAGCCGCCGCAGGTGATTCCACTATTTCTTGAATTTTTCAAAGAAGCTTCCCAGGACGTTCTTGAATGCTTCCACTTCATCGGGGGTGAACCCCTTTTTTACTTCTTCGTTCACCCGTCGTATAACGGCGATCGATCGTTCCACCTCGTCGATTCCCTCCGGTGTGATCATTATCTGTGACACCCTTCGATCCTGGGGATGGGAATTCCTTTTCGCGAAGCCCGCTTTTTCAAGACGGTCGATCAAACCGGTGATCGTCGAGTTGTCGATTGACAGGATCTGGCTGAGTTCGGTCATTGTCCGGCCATTGTTCTGCTTCAGCAGCGCGAGAATGCCGCCTTGGGCGATCGTTGTCTTCACGCCCGCTTTCGTCAGTTCGTCTTTGAGATAGTTCCGGAGCTTCTGCTGCGCCGTAAGCAATAAAAAAATCAGTCGGTCGTCCTGTGCCATGGGTATCATTCCTTGTTAGTATTTTATATGCGTATATTTGGCATACCAAATATATGTTGTCAAGAACAATTTTATCTTCCCGGGATCGTCCCTTTCCGGCGGAAAGATGCGATCGAGGAGAGATGGACCCCGTCGCCACGGGGCAGGGACATCGTCCATGGACGGGGGGCCGTAAAAATATGATTGAACGGACCGGAATTTTCTATTATGTAGCGAGGAGTACACTTTCGGAGGACCTCATGAACAGTATCTACGGTTTTGAGTTGGTCAGAGAAGAGATGATAGAAGAGTTGAAAACACAGGCCCTGCTGTATCGCCATGTAAAAACAGGCGCGGAATTACTTTCCATGTGCAACGATGACGAGAACAAGGTGTTCGGCATCACCTTTCGGACTCCCCCTGCCGACTCATCGGGAGTTCCTCACATACTGGAACATTCCGTTCTCTGCGGTTCGAGAAAATATCCCGTCAAGGAACCGTTCGTTGAAATCCTGAAAGGGTCTCTTCAGACATTTCTTAACGCCTTTACCTATCCGGATAAAACCTGCTATCCCGTGGCAAGCCAGAACCTGCGGGATTTCTATAACCTGATCGATGTTTATCTCGATGCCGTCTTTTATCCGAACATAACGCCCTTTGTGTTCCAGCAGGAAGGATGGCATTACGAGCTTGCGGATCCCGGAGGCCCGCTGAAGTACAAAGGCGTCGTCTTCAACGAGATGAAAGGCGCCTACTCGTCGCCCCAGCGCCTCATTGCCGAGTATTCACAGCAGTCACTCTTTCCCGACACGCCATACGGTGTCGATTCGGGAGGCGATCCCGGAGTGATACCATCACTAGATTATGAGCATTTCAAGCGTTTTCACGAGACCTACTATCACCCGTCGAACGGGAGGATATTTTTTTACGGCGATGATGATCCCGTCGAACGCCTCCGGATCGCTGGTCAGTATTTGGACGATTTCGAAGCGCTGAATGTTCCCTCAGGAGTTCCTCTCCAGCCGTATATACCAGGGCCGCGGCGGATCGAACGTCCCTATGCCGTCGGATCCGACGAAGGGGGGAAAGACAAGGGCATGGTGACCGTCAACTGGCTGCTCCCCGAGACGAGTGACAGCCGGACCAACATGGCC
>JAFGWZ010000116.1 GCA_016936905.1 Deltaproteobacteria bacterium
CTACAGGGGAAACGTTCACAGGCGCCTGTGAAAAGGAATTCTCAAAGGCATTTATGGAAAGCGTGACGAATCATAAAAACATCATTCTCAATTTTTCACATCTTACTCGTATGGATGGAGAAGGAGCGGGCTTGCTGCTCATATATGCGTCACTAGCAGATCAACACAACGTCTCCCTGACTGCCTGCGGGCTCAAGGATTCTTTGCGGGACGTCTTCCGTCTGACCCGCCTTGATGAAGAGATTGCCGTTTTTGATAATGAGGAGAATGCCCGACTGAGCGCGAGCTACAGAGAAGACATGATCCCGTCAACGGGAGACCCATTAATGCGTGAGGGGTCTGCCCTTCCCGGCTGGGCCCGGTCTGTTGATCGCATATCGATTCGAGGAATCGCGGCTGATGCGATGAATATCAATGTTGACGGCCGTGAGACATCAAGTCCCGTCACGGGCTTCGGTCGGCTCTGGGATAAGAAGTACCGGCTTCGCATTCACGACAAAATACTCGACCCGACACAGGTAATCGACCTGTGGCGATCTGAATTTCCTCGTTTCTGGCCTGCGGGAAACCGTTTTTTCCCTTCCGGCAACGCTCCCATCGCTGCCGGCACCGCTGCGGTGCTCAACCTTGCCCTTCCAGGCGGGCTCGTCCTGTCGACGGGGCTGATGGTCATTTATGCTGACGAAAGGTCCTTCAGCTTCATGACCATTCAGGGTCACATCCTTGCCGGATGGATAACCTTCAGCGTCTTTCAGCACAACGATGACACGATTATTCAGGTAAATCCCCTTTTCAGAGCCAGCGATCCTCTCATGGAAATTGCTATGCGCCTCGGCGGGGCGAAGCAGGAAGACCAGTTCTGGCGTGCGACGCTCGTGAATCTTGCGCGACGCCTCGGCGTTCACGGGGAACTTTCACAGCGGGACGTCCTCATCGATCCCCACGTCCGCTGGACAGCATTCAATAATGTACGTTACAGCGCGGTTATTCGCTCATCGTTCTATATGCCGGTTTATATGCTGGGAAAAGCGCTTCACTCCATGAAGGATACAATAGGGAGGCTTTTAAACATTGATACGGAATAGAGACTCGTGCGATGCCGTTGTTGTGGGAGCAGGTCCCAACGGTCTCGCGGCGGCTATTGAGCTGAGCACGAAATACAAATCGGTTATTTTGATCGAAGCAGGTGATACCATCGGTGGAGGATTGCGTTCTGCAGAGCTCACGTTGCCTCATTTTATTCACGATATTTGCGCTGCCGTTCTTCCCCTCTCCATTGCCTCTCCTTTCTTTCGCAGGCTCAACCTTGATCGACATGGCCTGTCTTGGATACAGCCTGAAATACCACTTGCCCATCCATTCGAGGATGGATCAGCCCTATATCTCCACCGATCTCTTGAAACCACGGCAGATACTCTGGGTCTCGACGGCACGGTCTATAAAGATTGCCTGACACCCTTTCTTGATAATCATCAAAAGCTTCTCTCCGATATCCTGGCTCCTCTCCATTTTCCCGCAGATCCTTTTCTCATGGCCCGTTTTGCCATGCACGCCCTCCAATCTGCCAAACACTTTGCGTACACTAAATTCCGAAAACACCAGACGCGCGCCCTCTTTGCCGGTATGGCAGCGCATGCAATGATCCCCCTTGACAAACCCGCGACAGCCGCATTCGGTATTATTTTGGCGCTGCTGGCCCATGCGGTGGGGTGGCCCGTCGTACGGGGCGGCTCGCAGAGGCTTGCCGACGCTATGGCAGATTCTTTTCGGGACAACGGGGGTGAAATCATCACCGGGAAAAGAATTATGTCTATGAAGGAATTGCCACAGGCGAGATTGTATTTTTTTGACCTTACACCCCGGCAACTCCTCAATATCGCCGATCTTGATTTTTCTCCCGCGTATCGAAATAAGCTGTCCCGGTTTCGTTACGGACCGGGCATTTGCAAAGTCGACTGGGCACTTAATGAGCCCATCCCCTGGAAGGCAAATATCTGCAGGATGGCAGGAACCGTGCACCTGGGGAATTCTTACGAGGAGATCGACGCCTCCGTCCGCCACGCGAACATGGGAAAAGTGTACGGATCTCCCTACATCGTGATGGCACAGCAGAGCCTTTTAGACCCTGCACGAGCCCCTGAAGGCGGACACACCGCCTGGGCATACTGCCATGTACCCCATGGATCAAATGAGAATATGGCCGATCTCATGGAAAAGAAAATAGAACGATACGCGCCCGGGTTCCGGGAGATCATCTTGGCAAAAAGCACGATGACCGCAATGGATATGGAACGCCATAATCCAAACTACGTGGGAGGAGATATCAACGGAGGTATTCAGGATATAATGCAACTCTATACCAGGCCTGTTTTATCCCCTGTCCCATACAGAACCTCACGGAAGAATGTTTATATCTGCTCCTCCTCGACGCCTCCCGGCGGCGGCGTACACGGATTATGCGGTTACTATGCATCGCAAGCCGTGTACAGAAGTTGAATTGTTCCGTGTAAATGTGATGGGCGTGCATCTATTGATCATCCTATGTCTTCATAACAATGGAGGGGAAAGTGATGCGTGAAAAATATGTGATTGCAATCGGCATTTGCTTGATGTTACTTTATTCATGTTCACATGATGTTTCACAAAAAGGAACATATATGAAGAACTACTATGAAGCCCTGAAGAAGACGGACCCGCAACAAATATCATACGTGAAGGCCGAATCCGATGAAGAAAAAAAGGCCCTCCATCAGTTCAGAGATTTCTATGAAGTCTTCTCCGAGGAAAAAATCCGCAGCTCCGTGAGGGGCCTTTACCGCGAGGATGCCTATTTTCGTGACGGCTTCCGTGAGGTACAGGGCATCGACGCCATTGAAGAATACTTTGTCAGCTCGACGGAAGCTTTTCTCGAGTGTCGTTTTGACATCCAGGATGTCGCCGTGCGGGACGGCAATTATTACTTTCGCTGGATCATGACCCTGGTGTTGAAACGCAATAAAGATGACCCTCTTGAGACTGCGGGCATGTCTCACGTCCGTTTTGATGAAAAGGGTAAGATCATTTTTCACCAGGACTACTGGGACACAGGCATCATCTATGAGAAGATCCCGGTCCTGGGACCGATTATTACCTGGATCAGGCAAAGAGTATAAGCCATAAATCACATAGACAGACCTCGTGTAACTACGGGAGGGCCTCATTGTATGGACGGTACCGATCATTTAAAAATCGCTGTGGTGGGCGGCGGCGTCGCGGGTATTGTGGCGGCCTATCTGATGCAGAGACGGCACGACGTAACGCTGTACGAGAAAAACGACTATATCGGCGGACACACGAATACGGTGGTCATTCCCGACGGTCCGGACCGGGGGATGCCGGTCGATACGGGCTTCATTGTGCTGAATGACCGGACCTACCCCCTGTTCAACCGGTTTTTGTCGCAACTCAATGTCGCTATCAGCAAAACGGACATGTCTTTCAGCTATACGGACCGAAAGACGGGACTGCAATATGCCAGCATGGATTTCAACGGCATCTTCGCCCAGCGGAAAAATCTGATCAAACCGTCTTTCTGGAACCTCCTGCGGGGAATCAGGAAGTTCAATACCACTACCCGCCGGCGTTTACATGAGGGCGGCCTTGCCGGAATTACCCTGGGAGAGCATCTTGAGAGGGAAGGGATTGCGAAAAAGGTCTCCAGGGAATTTGTATTGCCCATGGCGGGCGCTATCTGGTCCGCCCCGGATGGCAAGATTTCAGATTTCCCGGCTGAGACGTTCGCACGGTTTTATGAGAATCACGGTCTCCTGTCTCTCACGGACCATCCGCAATGGTACTTCGTCAGCGGGGGCAGCCAGACGTATGTGCGGTCCTTCCTGAAAGATTTCAAAGGCAAAATCATTTTAAACGGCGCCGTTGAGGGCATACGGCGGGAAGCCGCGCGGGTCGTTATTAAAGGGCCAGGCGTCGGTGAGAGCTTCTATGACAGAGTCATCATTGCCGCCCATGCCGATGAGGCATTGAAGCTTTTGACTGATCCGTCGCCGGCGGAAGCAAGGCTCCTTTCAGCGTGGACCTATTCCCAAAACAACACCGTCCTGCATCGGGATATTTCCTATCTGCCCCCGAATCATCGGGCCTGGGCATCCTGGAATTATATCCGCGAAGCGGGCACGGACGTAGACTCCCCCGTCACCCTGACTTATGACATGACGCGGCTCCAGCACCTGATGACGAAGGAGCGCTACTGTGTGACCCTGAATCCGGCTCGACCGATCCCGGAGACAGCCGTGATCCGGCAACTGAAATATACGCATCCGGTTTACAACTTCTCCTCCCTTTCATCTCAAAATGAACTGGGGCAATTGAACGGTCAACGGAACACGTATTTTTGTGGTA
>JAFGWZ010000117.1 GCA_016936905.1 Deltaproteobacteria bacterium
GGCAGGGCGACCAGGCGCTCACCGATCTTCTGGAGCGCTTTCATGTCCCGCTTGACCTGCGATTTGCTTTTTCGCTCCGCTGGGTCCTTAAGCGGCGTTTCATCATTCTGCCGGTTCATCCGTCCATTTTTTCAGGGCTTCGATAAGTTTTACCGCCTGAGCCTTACTTGAAATATTGAACTTCGACTGCTGGGTGTACTTTCCGCTGACCTTCCGGTATCGCCGGATCGTGTAGAGGTCCTGACCATATTCTCCATTCCGGTGATCCCATTGCCTGTATCTGTATAAAATGGTCGCCCACGCTCCTTTGGAAAGAATAACCTTGTCAATCTCCTGTACTATAACAAGCCCGTCTTCTTCATATTCTATTGTGAGATCGTTTACATCACCGGCCATAGTGTCCTTCCTTTGCTGCATCAGATCATGGTTATCAGCATTCCTTAACGATAACGTCCCGTATATCCCGTCGTCGCGCTTCCTGGTTCCGTGATGCTGGGTATCCTATCGCGACGACCGCCATAAGCTCCAGCGTTTCGGGAAGTTCGAGGAGTTCTCGAACCGCCGGCCCGTTTTTCAGTATTTCTCCCAGCCACACGGCGCCGAGGCCGAGGGCGTGAACGGCGAGGAGCATATTCTGGATGCAGGCACCGATGGCCTGGTGGTCCTTCGTATCATCGTACATGGCCTCTCTGTCGGCGAACACGGCTACACAGGCAGGGGCGCTTTCTATGACGATTCGGTATCGGGTCAGTTCCGCAAGTCTGGTCCGTACGGCCTGGTCCCGGATGATGACGAACCGCCACGGCTGATTGTTCAGGCCCGAGGGGGCCCACGTGCCCGCTTTGATTACTTCCAGGACGTCCTGTTGAGGCACCGGCTTGTCGGTGAACTTTCGTATGCTCCGCCGCGAATAGATTCCTTCGAAGATATCCATGAATGGTCCCTTTCCTTTCTTCGCACCGTCGGTTATTCCGGGACGCCGTTGGACCCTGCCCATGACATTCCATCTATACGAATTGGCTCGATGGCACAATGAAAAAATTATGGGAACCGACCGTGCGGGTCAGGTTGTGCTTGATCGTCAGGATGCTCGTATCGGAATGATTTCAGATTCACCCCCAGTTCGAGATCCCTTCGAAGATGCGACAGACGTCGTGACAGCAGGGCTTTTTCTCCGTGGGTGCGAATCGCCTCTCCCAGTTTGCCCGGGATGACAAATGCCGACGACAGGATGTTGTCCAGTGTTTCAAATTGCGCCAGCAGCCGTGCGGCGCTTTTTGTTCCCACCGATGGAATCCCCTCAATATTGTTCGTGCTGTCACCTGTCAAGGCCAGAAGTTCGACAAGACGCTCCGGTGGAACGCCGAATTTAGCCGCCACATATGACCGGTCATGGTTTTGCTTTTGAAAATGATCCCGGACGATTATATGATCGGACAGCAGTTGGAGAAAAATCTTGTCGGTGGAAAGGATGATAGCTGAGCCCTGTTGTTCAGCGGTCTTCGTGGCAAATGTGGCAATGACATCATCCGCTTCTACTGTTGGAAATGAAATAGAAGAGACGCCCATATCCATAAATACCGCTTTGAATTCCGGCAGGCTTGCCCGGAGTGCTTCCGGCATGGGGGCTCGGTTCGCCTTGTAGCCATCATAGAGTTTGTGGCGCCACCCAGGCCCTTCTCCTTCAAAGACGCATACAGTATGGGTCGGCATACACTCTCTGAGTGCCCGCTGGAGTGACTGTGCAGAGGAATGCCTTGCATCTTCAGCCCGTTCAGGGCCGTTATCGCCCGGCATGGCCGCATAGATTCGCCGTATCAGATTGAGGCCGTCGATTATCAGGAATCGTATTGTCATCTACCAGTCTCTCCGATAACGCTTTACCCGTACATCCACCGGATAATCCCAAACCAGATGAGGCTCGTGCAGAAAAAGCAGATGCAGGGCCCGAGCAGGAGCCTGTAGACGGAGGAGAGGTTCGCGCCGAAATATTTGTTTGACAGCAGAAGGCAGAGATGGAGCGGTGATACCAGGACTCCGATAAAACCGCTTGCCAGGGCGAGCATGATGTAGGCCATGGCAAACTGCCCTTCGCCGCTTCCGTGAATGAGGGGAAGAAGAATGGGGAAGGTGCTGCCGACGAATGCCACGGTAATCCCCACGATGCTTCCCACCAGAAAGGGAAGCATAATCGTTATCAGCACGAGCGGAACATGGAGCATGGTAAATTCCCTGTGAATGGTGCCAACGGCGTTACTGCTTTCCATCAGTCCTTTGAAAATGAAAATCGCCGCGACCATGTAGACCATGTTCAGGATATGGGGAGAGGTAATCCGATCTCGTATCTGCCTGAGAGTGAAATGATTACTCTGCCAGATCCATCCGATTGCCATGCAGAGGGCGACAATCAAGCCGATTTCTTTTGCTATGGTGGACGATGGCACGGTGTACGAAATAAGAGAACCGATGCCCAGGCCGAGAATGATGACAATCAGGATTGGGACAAGTTCTTTCAGGAACGGTGCCAGAGGAGGAGATGGGTGTTCACCCTGGGCAAGCGGTGCGTTTTTCATGTCCCTGACCGGAAGGTATCCGAAAAGGAAGGATGCCAGCGTCAGGGGAAACATGACGCAGACGAACGTCCAAAGATTGACCTCCGCCAGCGTAATCGCCAGAAGGACACCAGGATAAAGGGGCCACCAGTACTCCCAGATATGGCGGAACCAGTAATTTATATAGCTGAGTCGATCAGGTCCCAGGTTCGATCTTTCCCCCAGTTCCTTTACCATGGGGGCTGAGAAAACCGCTCCTCCCGGCATGGGCAGTAGGCCGATTAATGCGGGAAAGACAACAAGATTAATATGGGGAGCGGAAATCATTCCCTGAAAATTGTCGAGAAGCCTTTTCATTTGTCCCCCCGCCTCCATGCTGTCACTCATAACGAGGATCAGTGAGACGATCAGGGCGAGAGCGACCGTCTTGGGATACAGGGCCGATGAGAGAACACCCTTCGCTATGTCCGTCGGCCCGAGGCCGAACACCATGCCGAGGGCAATTGCCCCTACCATGAAGGCGTTCCCCAGTGATATCTTCTTCCTGATGCAGATAAGAATGAAAATGAATATGAAAGCAAGCCTGATAACGGCTGGAACGTGAGCGAGTACTGACATGAGATTCACTACCTTGGGAATTCACTGGACCTGTGCGAGATGTCGGCGGTGGACGAGTTATGCCTCCATGTGGATTGCGATACCTTCCTGTTTCCCATGCCTGTTTTCCTCTCCTTATTGCTGGGCCTGAATCGCCATTGCCGTCACGGCCTGGCTGTTCTGGGGAACTACCGTAAGGTGTGCTTCCATGCAGAAGTCCTCTGATGATTTTCTGTAGTAATCGATTGCCCTCTGATAGAAGCGCATGACCCGCTGTGCATAGTCGTAGTTTCTCAAACGGAAGGAATTATAAGCGAGCACAGCCATATAACGATTATCAAAGTGTCGGTGAAAGAGATCATGAAGGTAATGGGCAGCAAAATAAACCTGTGTTTTGGGAAGACGAAGGAAATTTTTCGGCGGTTCTGCCGGTGCGTGAGGCAGATTTTTTCGTTTCATGTCTCGATAGATCTGTCGGGACGTAGATTTCAGTATTTGAAAGATGCCTTGGGCGGGATCGGGAGCTCTGAACGTCAATCGGTCAAGATCTCCATACATGTTACGAAAATAGGTTTCGAAATTACCAATGGCAAAGAGAAGGAATGGGTCAAGGCCATAATAGGACGATGCATCATAGATAAACGATGTGTACATTTCAGCCGTTTCCCTCGCCATGGGGTGTTGCTTCTTGTTGTAATAACCCTTTTTGTATTGCTGCTGCATATAGGTAGACATGACGGTTACAAACCGTTCTCTTCCCGGAAGAGGATCGATCGTTTCAGGGTTCGGCCGAGGAAGGTTCCAGTGATCCTTAACGAGGAAGGCATCCAAGAATTCTGGATAGGTCTCAACAAACGATTTCAGCTCCGATGACGCTACATTGACATCGATGATAAAGCGGGTGGTCCGCCCGCATGGTATCGTGTACCACGGGAGGCCGAGTTCCCTGAGGCGATTGACAAGGTTCTCCGCATTGCTCCTGTTTGCGTAACAGGCGCACTGAATATCGTATACCCTTTCCCCGGCCGCGGGGGATGGGAGAACCGGTATGGCGAGCAGAACCACGGCCATCAGAAGTATCATCCTGCTTTGTATCACGGGCATATCCTCAGTCCGAATTGTTGTGGGGCTGGAATGTGTATATATAAATGAAACCCTTGATAAAATCAATCACAAGATGAAAAGGCCGCGGTGATGCTTCCCCGGTTGTGCCGCCTCGGAAATATTTCTTGAAAGTTATTGTTATTCCTGCGTAGAATACTCCTCCAAAACGAGAACCGACATGGTCGGATAATCATGAATCAGGGTTGACAGGGCAATGAGATCGGAACAACCGTTAAATGAACTTGTAGTCATATTTCAGAATCTTACCCAGATAGAGTCTTCAAAGGTCGACACGAATCTGAGCGAATCATATCTCCTGAAGTCTGTTACCACCGAGCTTCGGGAAATTATCATGGTCTGTTACTTGAACACTGACCTGTTGACGGTCGGACGATATATAAAAGACGAGTGTCAGGGAGAGTATTATTCTCTCGTGTATTCAAAAATCGATGACATGAAGAAAAACATCGATAAAAACCTCAAGGTCATCCAGTCGGTTTCCCCCTATATAAAGGACAGCGGTTCCCGTCGGCATATCAAGAATGCGATACGACATGTGGACACACTGTTGCTGTCCATCTCAGAATCCATGGAGACATTTTCCACTGCCAAGCCTCACATGCATTGACCGTATCCGTTGGGATGAACAGGTCGACGCACGTTCGATTCATGCGGTGATGACTTTTGCCGGCCGCCGCGGCATGATGATCGTTCTGCGTTACTTTGTCAGAGGATAGCCGATCAGATAGGTGACCGAGCGGGGGATATGCGGAACCGGTTGACGTCCCGTCTGCCATACGTATGAATCATGCGTCACCTTTTCCGTGAAATCCCTCAATTCCTCAGCAGTATAGGTCCGTAGCGATGAAATAACGCCGTCATAGGTGATTATAAAAGGAAGCAGCGGAATGATGTATGTCCAGAAGAGGAGGGAGATGCGAAGGGGGCGGATGAAGGGCATCAGTACGATGACAGATGCGGGAATCAGTACTATCATCTGGA
>JAFGWZ010000015.1 GCA_016936905.1 Deltaproteobacteria bacterium
TCATTACAGGCAGGGGAACTGCACACTGCTCAGCCGCTCCTGACACTGCCGGTGAGCCAATGACCGGTAACGGCGCCACCCATGTCGCCGAAAAGGAGATGTGCAGAATCAATGGACGCATCCCGCCGACTGAATATTGGATATTCCTGTTGTCTGAGTAACAGGTAATATCACGAAAGACCATGAAAGGAAATCCAGCAACATGCAAACCCACAATGAAATCAAATGGTCTGAAATTATCCTCTTCAGCCTTATCTCCTATGTCCTGGCGTGGATTTATTGGGTCCCGTTCCTCATAAAGGGCATGGAAGGCATGCGCGCGTTCCCGGGCCCGTACGGTTTCGCAAACGGAATGTTCGCTCCCATGATAGCTGCCCTGATAATGCGTCTTTTCGTAAGCCGTGAGGGATTAAAAGGTTCTCTGGGGATTCTGAGACATTGGAAATACTATATTATTGCATTGCTGGCTCCTGCCGCTTACGCTGGCCTGCTGGTCCTGGTCGTCATTGTCACGGGGCAGAGCAGTTTCACCTGGCCCGGAAAAACGTCTCTTTTGATGGCCATCCCCTTATTAATGCTGAAAAGCCTCCAGCAAATCCCTCTAGGGATCGGCGAAGAATATGGCTGGCGGGGCTATCTCCTTCCACGGCTTCTTCCCATGGGTGAATGTAAGGCAACGATCCTCGTAGGATTGATCTGGTGCTTCTGGCACCTTCCGATGATGGTGATGGGGCTGAATTACCCCGGTCAGGACGCAATGGTTTCGAGCATTATCTTTATTGTATTTGTCGTGTTGATGAGCTTCCCGTTTACCTGGCTTTTCCTTGCATCGCGGCACAGCGTAATGGTCGTGGCACTTTTTCACATTGCCCTTGATGTATTCACGGACATCTTCTGCTCGCCCGCATGCCTCCCGGAGGGAAACCAGCTTTTTGTGAGCAGCGCCGGAATCACAAGCTCCGTGCTGCTCTTGGTAATCATTGTACTGCGCTACACGGTTCTCAAACATCGCATGAATTGAACCACATCGTTCGGACATTACGGTGCTTCCATGAACGGGGGGCTCCCTTCCGTTGACAAGCTATAGTCGTGTCACCGGCTGGAACCCGTATTTTACCGGTCTTTTACGTAGAGTATGCTCAGGGACACATTTTTGACATCCGACATTGGAGCAGAGATACAATGCTCATATGGAAGCAATCAACATGGTACTATACTCAAGTTCAACATGTGGTATAATACCGGGAAAGATTAGGGAATCAATAAAAGAAGGCTCCTGAATCAAAAGAAAGGCCTGAGCAGATGAAAACAGTTACATAGTGGCGACATGCAATGTAGAAGGAGGTTGTTCGAATGATAACACCTGAGAATTTGAAAAATCTGCTGGAAGTCATGAAAATGATGGCGTCTACCGAACTTCTCATTGCAGATTTTTACCAGACTGCTGCTGAGACATGGGAAGAGGATCGCAGATTTTGGCTGGCTTTAGTGAACGAAGAGAAAAAACATGCGATAAATATCAAGAAAATGGCCAAAATTATTACCGACAAACCGGAGCGCTTCGATATGGGGAGGCCGTTTAACCCGATTGCTGTGAGGACATTTATGAACGGCATCACCGATAATATGGAGCTCCTCAAAAAGGGGCTGATTGACCGAAGCAAGATGATGTTTTTAGCAAGGGATCTTGAAGACTCGCTCATTGAAAAAAATTACAGCGATATTGTCCGGACAAAAGATGTGGAGTATTTGAACTTGGTGAGTGAGATCGAGAAAGAAACCAGATATCACAAGTCCATAATCACGCAACGCATTCAGTCGCCAAAGATCGAGGGACCTTCGATAAATAAGTTAAAACGACTCAACTGGGATCCCCAAAATACGGTGCATGTGGAATCGCTTGATTCCCAGCATAAGGAACTATTCAATATAACCAATACGTTGATAGATAGATACGAGAGCGGATCAGGGGATTGTTATGCGACAATTGAAAACCTTGTCAACTATTTATCGAAACACTTTTACGATGAAGAACTGGTCATGATGAAGGTGAATTATCATGATTATAAAAAGCACGTGGAAGAACATCAAAAGTTTACCGAAAAAGTAGAAGATTTTCTTAAGGCATACCGAAATAAAGAAGAAAATTTAACACTGGATATGGTGTCTTTTTTGCGGGATTGGGTTTTATCTCACACTACGGGCTCTGATTTGAAATACAGAGCTCTTGTGCTGAAATCACAGCGTTAAATTGCCGATATCTTTTGAAACAGCGATCCCCTTCACGCTTGAGGTTGGCCTTGTTTCCTAAGATACGACCACGGCATCGTTCTCCACCAGTTACGAACATTCCCACTGACCCTGATTACCCAGGGAAACAGATAGCACCCAGGAAACCCACAATAAACATGCAAAAAGCATCCTTTTCCATTCACACGGATCCACAGGGGGATACACAGCAACGAAAACAAAAAGGCCTTACATCATTAATTGACGTAAAGCCTTGATTTTTCTATGGCACGCCCAGAAGGATTCGAACCTTCGACCTTCGGATTCGTAGTTGTTAAAAAGCAAATATATACTTATACTTAACCCCTTGATTCACGGCCTGATTCCCGTAAAATATCTAGACGATAACCAAATTCCTAGTTCCATTTATTCCCATCTATTCTATCCATCCCCCTGCCCTGCCATGTGATCCATCACAAATATGTCACATCTATTAACGTCAACACAAGACAGGCTACCCCCAGTTTCCGGCATGAGAGGCGAATCCAAAAGATATCTAAGTCACCTTTTTTATTGCAAGCATTTGGTTGTATTAACTCTGGGGTATCCCCTTGTGGGTCCCAATGTAATCATTTACGCCCGATTTTGAAGAAAAGGACATCCCAAGCTATAAAATAAATAGAATCAATCAGTGGGATACTTATTTCAAGACGACAGTGTCATACTATCTTCAATCAGGGCTGCTTGAATTGAGGTATCAGGTATCGACAAATTGATTTCTTATCTACTGTTAAGAGTATCAAAGAGCTAAAAGATTCCATGTTCCTTATCGTAACTCCTATGAATAGTCAGTCGTCTCATTTCCATGATTTCAGAAGAAAAAACAAGAGCAGTCCGTAAATCTCGAGTCTTCCAAGGAGCATATCACCCGTAAGAATCCACTTCCCCAGTTCCGGGATCTGACTGAAGTTACTGACCGTACCGACCAGGCCGAATCCCGGTCCCACGTTGCCCATCGTGGCTGCCGATGCGGAAAATGCCGTCATAATATCGATACCCATAAAGCATATGGCAAGCGTAGACAGAAATACAATGACTATATACAGCGCAATGAATAGAAGGCTTGCATCCAGCGTATCGTCGTCTATCGCCACGCCATCTACTTTCGTCTTCAACACGGCATGAGGATGTTGGAATTTCGTAATCCTCTGTTTAATAGCATGCCAGAACAAGACGGACCGGTCAGTCTTTATCCCACCCGATGTGGAGCCGCTGCAGGCACACTGGAGCGTAAAGAACAGTATGAGCACCTGGGCAAAGGGTGGCCAGAGATTGCTGTCGGTCGTGGCAAAACCGGTTGATGTTCCGATGGAAATAATTTGAAAAGCGGCATATCTGAATGCATCGACCCAGAGCGGATAAATTGTACCGTGGATGTTGACCGCTGCCAGGGCAACTCCAACGGCGAGCATACCTAAATAAAACTTTACAACCGTTGATTTGAACAGTGCCCTGATATTTCCAGACAAAGTGACGAACAGAAGCCCGAAATTTATCCCCGACAGGATCATGAAAATAATGATGACCGTTTCAATAGGCATACTGTGATAGTGGGCGATGCTTGCATTTTTCGGTGAGAATCCACCAGTGGCGATGGTGGCAAAAGAATGGGTTACCGCATCGAACACATTCATCCCGCAGACCATGAGAGCAATCGTTTCCAGAATCGTCAGTCCAACATAGACGAACATAATAATCCGTATGGTCTTCTTTGTCCGATATCTGAAATTAGCTGCCGCCAGCGGTGATGTTTCCGTTCGGTAAAGAACCATGCCGATCTTTCCCATTGAGGGAAGTACCGACAACACGAAAATGATAATGCCCACACCGCCGATCCAGTGCGTTGCCGAGCGCCAGAACAGGAGTCCCAGGGGCACGTTTTCTATGTCGGTCAAGATGGACGATCCGGTCGTGGTAAATCCCGACACGCTTTCGAACCATGCATTTGTAGCAGTAAACTCACCGCCCCAGAGGACATATGGAACCATTCCGATGAGGCATGAAATCAGCCAACTCGTCACTACAATAGTAAAGCCTTCTTTGTTGGATATTTCCTCCGCCGAGGGAACGAAGATAAAGGGAAATGCTCCGAAGAGGGTTGCAATGAGGCACGTGTAGAGCAACGGGAAAAGCCCCGAGTCATTGTTAAAGAAAGAGATCACCGCGGAGACAAACAGGAATGACGCGTTGAGTAACAGGATAATGCCAATATACCGGAGGATGATGTGGTATCTCACGCTCAGCCCCTTATAGCTTAGAACGTTCGATCAGGCTTCTGACCGATGACGCCAAATGCGAAAGCTCATCTGTCGTTTCGATTTTCACATTAAATGATTTTCCCGTTTCAAGATAGTCGTGTATCCCGCTGGTGATCCGTATAATGGGGCTGACGACCAGGAGATTAACGAGAAAACTGAAGATAACGGCAAAGATGAAAGCAGAAATGATGGCGATAACGCCCGGCATGGTTGCTCGGTGAGCCCTGCCTTCAAGATTGGATGCCGTTTTGTACATGGTTTTATCATTCAGATCCATGAGCTTTTTAACGGCACTTTTTACGTTCAGAAATGACGAATGAATATCGCTGAAATACCAGTTGAGATCGCCTTCCTTTGCGGTGCCGGCGATATTTTGAGCCCATAGTTTCTTGTATGTGTCATAATTTATTCGTATGGCCTCAACGTATCCTTGTTCCCCGGAAATGGTCACATTATTGCGTGCTGTCTCAAAAGCCTTTTCGAATGAGTTATCGGCGGATCGGAGAATCTCCCGTCCTTCATCCCGTTTGCCCAGCAACAGAAGAAGAATGGCGCTGTCTTCCCGTTCCAGGGCTTCGGTCATGGATTTGGCCGCATCGATGCTTTTATAGTTATCATCGAGAAGTCTCTGCACTGAAATGCCTATATTGCTCAATTCGTATATGGACCATCCGCCTGCCACCAACAGCATGGTGGCAAGGATCAAAAAGCCCAGTAATATTTTCGGTCGGAGTCCCATTTTTTCTCCCCCTATGATGGTAAAATAACATTAGCAAACATGAAGATAATATGGAACATATTATTTGATGCGTTTTAGGAATACTCCTGCAATTTAGCGCTGATATGGTTAATAAGATCATACTGTTAGAATACGGGGTATGCTTTTATAAAAATGATGGTTTGATTACAAAGGCACTGAAGATGTAGTGAACAACTCTCGAAAAATTCACTTTTTGAGTCTAACTCAACAGATGATGGTGTTCCCATACCGAAGACTATCTTAAAAATCAAAAAATCGCATGGAGAAGAAGTATATCACAAGAAAAGGAAAACCTGTGATATGAAGATTCTAGTTACGTCACTATCAAGAAAGACTCAATTTGCCAAAAGCCCATTATCTGGGGGAAATGTCAAAATAATAATGAGCACAAGCAAAGACCTTTCTGTCAAAGTCTAACGAAGTGAGCCGAAGGAATCCTTGACTGTAAGGTCGCTCGTGCTTCATGTTACAGGCGACAAGGGGTGAGAGAATGCAAGTAGCCTTGGAAATGAAACATTATGAAGAATGGGCAAAGGATAAAAATCCTCTTATCAGAATAGCCTCTCTCCTAGTTGCTACATCAGCAGAACCATTCCTTGGATTCCTCAAAAAAATAAAAGCGGGAAAACGAGTAGAAGGATGCATCGACATCCCACGAAAGGACCAGTGGTTGAATTTCTACCGTAATCACAGAAAAGTATATAATGGAGTAATGAACACATTAAGAACTTTAGACGATGAAACAGAACAATTAATCGACTTTTATGAAGCAATGATCACCGGTGCCCATACGTTGAGACAGATAACCATAAAAGAATGGAATGAAATGATAAGCGAACTCTCACCAAACGAGAAGCATGCGATCGAGGATCAAATAACGAGCGAATTTAAAGAAATGGAAGAAAATATTATAAAAGATATCATTGATAATAAAAAGATAGAGAACAGCAATACCAGAACAGAAAGAAAAATCCAGCAAATATTTCAAAGTCCAGCAATGATCTTCTTCCTGCGCGTATGGGTGCCCTGTTTCCTCCTGTATGGCGAATACCCGACCTATCTCCTCAGAAAGGCACGTCACGGCGATAACGACGCATTAGAAAAACTACTGAGGCTTGACAAGTCGATCATCAATGACCCTAAAATCATAGAAATCTTTCATAGGGAAGCCGTATCAAAGAAACGGGCAAAGATTGACCTGATAACAAAAGCACTTCAGAAGACACCGAAAGGAAAAATTGACAGCAAGAAGATAAAATATCTCCTTGCCGGTCTGTTATCCTCCATATCAATTGCCCTGGGCGAAAAACTCACCGCCATAGAAATACGCCGACTCTTTGACGCAATAGCCCATGATACAACCGGTGAAGCCATAGATGCCGACCTGATCATCTCACCTGAAACATTTGAAAAGGCCATTCAGCGGGCACGAACCTTCTGGCCCGCAATTCCCCAGGCGGACAAAAAATAATTCATTTTCTGTCCGGTTCTCACGATTCAGTCTGATTTATTCTCCCTTCCAAAACAGAAAGGAGAGTAATCACGATGAATCAAGCATCGAATGAAAACAACGTAATAATTTCTGATGAACCCCTGCCCTCTGACGGTACGGCAGAGAGACCGCAGGAGGGCAGGCGGGCTGACAAGGGAAAGGAAAGAATAGGCTCACTGCATGATTGTACCGGCACACATCCGATAGAGCAATCCACCATTGCTAGTATCGATGGAAGCATGGCGGTATCTGTAACACGCCATGCTCCAACCCCACCTGCTGCGGAATTTAAACCACTTCTGTATGGCATAGACAGCCTTGATCTTGGCTTCTTTGTCGCGTGGGGACCGGACTGGAAACGACGCCTTCTTAACCTCAACAAAAAGAGACAGCTGGCGGGAAAGAAAGGCGGTCTGCTTATCGGTCTGCCTTCAGGAAGAACGTGTATCTTTAAACCTGGCGGCAAGGATGAGAACTACCGTTTCCATCTCCAGTTTGAAGCATATAATCTGTACCTCGGAAAGGCAGCAAAGCCGGGGACAACACCCAACGTCTATGTCTCTCTCAATTCAAGGACGCTGTGGCTCATCGGCATTGACACCGCCCTGTCATGGATCACCGACGATCTGAAAACTATCGGTAGAGGAACGGTTCAGTTTGTCCAGGCCAGCCGCGTCGATCTCTGCGCCGATTTCTGGATTCTCGGCGGCCTCTCCTATGCATTCCTGAAAGCTCACAAGGTCACGCGCAATAAGAAAGATAATTTCTGGGAGGGCAATGATGACCTGGAAACCTGGTATGTCGGCGACAAGAATTCTCCTATTCAGCTTCGTGGTTATAATAAGGGCAAAGAAGTCACAAGCGGCGGGACAAAGGGCTGGTTCCTCGATCTATGGAACCGTGAGACAGCCGATGACATCTGGCGGTTTGAATTTCAAGTTCGCCGTGCTGCCCTCAGACAGTTCGGCATTAACTCACTTGACGACCTGAAAGAGAAACAGGCCGGACTGTGGCAATATCTGACCACGAAGTGGTTTTCTCTCCGCCTCCCTGATAATAAAAAAGCAGAACGGAGAACGATTCATCCCCTCTGGTCCGAGGTCCAAAACTGTTTTAGCAATGGTTCCCCGGTGTGTGAGATAAAACGGGTGTACCGGTCAGCGGGAACGGCATCGCCGAAATGGTATCTTTCCCATATTGAGGGGTGTCTCTCCTCCTTTGCTGCGCTCCGGGGAATAACCAATCGAAATGATGCCCTTGATGAACTGAAACATCTCTTAAAGAAACACAGCACCGACAAGGACTTTGAAGACAACTGCACCAAGAAAGCCATTCAGCGGGGGACCCTGTCTGAGGGAGGTGAACGATAATGAATTCATTCCTCGATTCATCGCTCTCAGCTTACTTCCCCGGCCTGGTGGACGTGTGTGTCGATGATGACGGGCAACCGGCCTATGTGACACTCAAAGAAGGGGAACTTGTCATTGTTCAGGAGCACGTCACCGATGAGGAGAGCTTTTCCATCCCTGAGAAGAAACATTTTCCGTTTATTATTCCCCGCGCAACCGAAGTCATCAGCCACTACAACAGAGAAGATACTACCCTCTATGATGATCTTCTCTCGTATCTGAAAAGGTTCTCTGCACTGGATGAAGAACAGTGGGCTATTGTCGCCCATTATGTGTTTCTGACGTATTTGCATGACCATCCAGATATTGACTACTGTCCCTACATCCTGTTTCACGCCGTGCCGGAACGTGGGAAGAGCAGGACCGGAAAGTCCATGGCCTATGTTTGCTTCCGGGGCATCCACCTCATTGAACTGCGTGAAGCAACCATCTTCAGGTACAGCCAGTACCTCCACGGGACGCTGTTTCTCGATCTGCTTGACATATCAAAGAAGGCAGAACGGGGCGGGTGTGAAGACATCCTGCTCCTGCGGGCGGAGAAAGGCGCCAAGTGCTCCCGCGTGCAGTACCCGGATCAGGGACCCTTCAATGACACAGTGTATTATGACATCTACGGGCCGACGATCATATCGAGCAATGAACAGTTGCATAACATTCTTGAAACCCGATGTCTGCCGATCATCATGCCGAACCGTCCGGGCAACTATGAGAATCCCCGTCCTGACCTGGGGATTGAACTGAAGGAACGGCTCACCGCATGGAGGGCGAAACATCTCAACACTACATTTCCCGACTTGGCAACGATTGAAGGCATCTCGGGCAGGATATGGGATATCACCCGACCGATGTTCTTTGTAAACAGCCTCCTTCCTGTCGATCATCAGACATTGGAAGATTCGATCCTCGCCATAGCCGGCGAGAAGGATGCATCTAGGAAAGACACTCTGGAAGGCCGCCTCATCGCTATCATCAAGGAGATTACCGACGAAAACGGCTATGACCGTTTCGTGGAGTGGAGCATCAAGACCGGTGAAATCCGCGCGAAGTTTAACGAAGGAAGACCGGAAGACCGGCAGGTGTCCCCGCAATGGATCGGCAAGCGTCTGAAGAGCATGAGTTTCAACAACCGCATTATTCACGGCTATTCGGAAATCACGATCACCGCTGACGAATATGCCACGATCATGAAACAATACGGATACACGGTGAGAGAGTCCACAAAGCCTACCAACTCTCTACCTGAGAAGAATGAAGAATATCAAGAACCTTTGAGAGTGGTAGAGAGTGGTAGAGAGTTAGCACAGGAACAGAAGCTCCCGTACTTCCTGTGTCCTGAAGAGCGCGCATTCTATGTGGAGAAATTAACAATACTACAGGAAGAAGGAAGAACGAAGAAAGAAATAAATCTTCTTATGGATCAAACCCTGGAAGATTGGAGGTCGTGCAATGATGGCATCCCATTCTGAAAGAGAGCTGACGGTTGAATATTGGGATATTAACGACCTGTCACATTATCTGAATGTGAAGGTGAAAACGCTGTATGCCATGATACAGAAAATCCCTCATTACAGGATAGGCAGACTTATCAGATTCAGGAAAGAGGACGTGGACTCATGGATGGAAAGAAAAAAGGTAAACGTACTCGATGAAAGCAATATATCGAAAAAGGAAACGTCAAATATTCATGTTGACAGGATCGTCAGAAAGGCAATTGACCAAAGTAAGAATGACGTCTATAATCGCTTTCACGGGAAATCAGACCGTGATCGAGGGACCCAATAAGGAGATACACAATGGGTCTATATAAAAGAGGATCGGTCTGGTGGATGAGTTTTAACCACAATGGCAAGCAGGTCCGGCGGTCAACGGAAACTGACGACAAGAAGCTTGCCATGAGGATCTTTGACAAAATAAAAGGTGATATAGCGGAAGGAAAGTGGTTTGAACGGTTGCCAGGTGAAGATTATACCTTTGGTGACCTTATGGGAAAATATCTTGAGGAATATTCATCTGTGAATAAGGCAAGAACATCCCATAAGAGAGATAAGAGTCTGGCAAACCATTTGCTCACGTCATTTAAAGACACGCATATTCTTCGCATCACACCAGCCATGATTTCGGAATATAAAGTTCACCGGCGACAGGAAGGAGCATCACCCCGCACCATCAACTACGAACTGACACTTATGAGCCATGCCTTCAACATAGCGATCAGGGAATGGGGATGGTTGCATGACAATCCAGTTATCAGGGTCAAAAAATACCGGGTGAACACTACGATTGAACGGTGGCTGACGTGTGAGGAAGAAGAACGGCTCCTTAGCGTGTCGGCAAAGTGGCTTCAGGAAATTATCATTTTTGCCATTCACACCGGTCTGCGCCAGAGTGAAATTCTTGATCTGAAGTGGTCTCGGGTCGATCTGTTCAGACGAACGATTATCATATCTGAGCAGAAGAATCGGGGTGTGGATACCCTGCCACTGAATGAAACTGCTATGGGAGTGCTCGTGGAGCGGCAACGACAGCGTCTACCACAGTGTGATTATGTTTTTCCCAGCAATAACCAAACCAGGATCAACAACAGAAATCTGTACAGAGCCTTTGTTATTGCGACGGACAGGGCACAGGTTCATAACTTCCGATTCCATGACCTGCGACATACCTTCGCTACGCGCTTGGTTCAGTCGGGTGTTGGGATCTACGAGGTGCAGCGGCTGGGGAGATGGAAGAATACGTCAATGGTCATGAGATATGCCCATCATAACTCAGAAACGCTCAGACCATCCATAGAAATCATGGACAGATTCACCACAGCGATTATCACAAATCTATCACACTCACAAAAAAACAGGGGCCACAGGCCGTATTTACGACTCGTAACCCCTTGATTTTTCTATGGCACGCCCAGAAGGATTCGAACCTTCGACCTTCGGATTCGTAGTCCGACACTCTATCCAGCTGAGCTATGGGCGCACAGCAAATAAATATGGCGGAGAGAGGGGGATTCGAACCCCCGGTACACCTTTTGGGGCGTACAATCGCTTAGCAGGCGATCGCTTTCAGCCACTCAGCCATCTCTCCGCTTCACTTCTACACTATTAAATGGCGGAGGGAGCAGGATTCGAACCCGCGAACCTTTCGGTTAACGGTTTTCAAGACCGCCGCCTTCGACCACTCGGCCATCCCTCCGTTGTTCGCAATATTACTTAACGGACGTGATCCTGTCAACTCCATTCATATACGGAATCAACACATCGGGAACGATGACACTTCCGTCTTTCTGCTGATAATTTTCCAACACCGCCACAACAGTACGACCAACGGCGAGGCCAGAACCGTTAAGGGTATGAGCAAAATCTACCTTGCCGCTTCCCTCCTTTCGATATCGTATACCTGCCCTGCGGGCCTGAAAATCTTCAAAATTACTGCACGACGATATCTCTCTGTATGCTCCCTGCCCGGGCATCCACGCTTCAATGTCGTATGTTTTCGCTGACGAAAAACCGAGGTCGCCGGTGCAGAGACTGACCGTTTGATAGTGGATGTTGAGCCGCTTCAACACTTCTTCCGCGTTCAGGGTCAACTTTTCCAGTTCGTCATAGGATGTTTCAGGTTTGGAGAATTTAACCAGTTCCACCTTGTTGAACTGATGCTGCCTGATCAATCCCCTCGTATCCTTTCCGTAAGAGCCGGCTTCTGCCCTGAAGCACGGTGTATACGCCACATAATAGAGGGGCAGATCCTTTTCGTCGACAATTTCACCATTATGTATATTTGTCACGGGTACTTCCGCCGTCGGAACCAAATAATAATCGGTCCCTTCTACCTTGAACAGGTCTTCTTCAAATTTCGGCAATTGCCCCGTCCCGGTCATGCTGTGGCTGTTTGCCATAAAAGGGGGCAGGACTTCCGTATACCCGTGATCCATCGTATGGAGATCAAGCATAAAATTAATAAGGGCACGCTCCAGCCGGGCACCGAGTCCCCAGTAAAGCGTGAACCGGGCTCCCGTAATCTTCGCTCCCCGGGCAAAATCGAGGATTCCCAGATCTTCACCGATATCCCAGTGGGGCTTCGGTTCAAAATCAAACGACGGTTTCTCTCCCCACGTTCTGATCACCGGGTTATCGTCTGCCCCTTCGCCATAAACAACCGATTCATGGGGCACGTTCGGGATGATCATTATCATTTCGTTAAGGGTGGTTTCCGTATCCTTCAGATCTTCATCAAGAGACTTGATACGGGAAGACACTTCACCCATCCTCTCTATAAGCAGGGAGGCATCTTCCTTGTTCTTTTTTAACCGGCCGATTTCTTTGGAGACGGTATTTCTCTCGTTCCGAAGCGCTTCCACTTCCCTGAGTATATCGCGCCGCTTCTGATCCAGAGTGGAAAACCTGGAAACGTCAATGTCCTGACCCCGTTCCAGCATCTTCCTGCGAACCAGATCAACGTTGTCTCTGACAAACTTCATGTCAAGCATTGCAGTACCCCTTCACCTTCCCTCTCAGAAGGTTATCTTCCCTATCACTTTGATTATGCTAAGTCAACACAAAATGCCGCGCCGTCACCCTTTATATCCTTATAAATCCACGGTTTCATGACCTTTCTTTACGGGGGGGCCGCCGCGTTTTTCTTCGCACCATCCGGATAAGCGCCGTCATCTCGGAACTTCCGAGCAGCAGCGATGACGCGGCAAAAACCACGGCTCCGGTCATCACTGCTGCAATAAGATATGACGACCTTTCAGTTAAGGAACCATAGTTGCTCCACGGCATTATCCAGCCGATAATCCCTATGGACGCGGCCATAATGAGTGATGACACAGTCGTCTTGAAGAATGATTTGCAAAATTTATTGTCGAGAAACTCCCCTATTCTCTTCCGTAATATGACTACCAGGACGATAACATTCACAGCTGAAGAAATGGACGTCGCGAGGGCGAGACCACCGTGTTTCAAAGGAAACATGAGCGCCAGGCCGGCCATTGCATTGACCGCCATCGCCAGAACGGCCACTTTTACAGGCGTTTTGGTGTCCTGAAGAGAATAAAAGGCCGGCACGATCACCCGGATCAGAGAAAAGGCCCACAGGCCGACGCTGTAGTACAGTAACGCATCGGCTGTCTGGACCGTCCTGAATCCGTCGAAAGCACCTCGCTGAAAGAGAACCGATATGATGGGGACCCTGAGACAGATCATTGCCACCATTGCCGGAATGGTAACATAAAGCATTAACCTCAGTGAAAATGAAATCGTTTCTTTCAATTTCTCTCTGTTTCCTTCAGCCGCATGTTCAGAAAAACTGGGGAGTGCCGCCGTCCCGATTGCAACGGCGAAGATTCCCAGGGGAAGCTGTACCAGTCGATCGGCGTAATACAGATACGAAACGCTGCCTACGGCCAGGAAGGACGCCAAGAGCGTGCCGACGAGAACATTGACCTGGTAGACGGCGGCGCCGAAGACCGCGGGCCCCATGAGGATGCCGATCCTCTTGATTCCCGGATGGGCGAAATTGAAGTTCGCCCGTATATGCACTCCCACCCTGAAGAGAAAAGGAAACTGCATCACCAGTTGGAGAATCCCTCCGATTATCACCCCCACTGCGAGGGTGGTTACGGGTTCCTTGAAAAATCCCTTCAGCAGAAAGACGGCGGCGATCATGCAGAGGTTAAGCACCAGCGGAGCCAGTGCGGGTGCGGCGAAATGTCTGAGTGAATTGAGAATTCCCATGCAGAGCGCCACGAGCGAGATGAAAAAGATATACGGGAAGGTGAGGCGGGTAAGATACACCGTCAGATCAAACCGATCGGGCGTTTCGATAAATCCCCATCCGATGATCCTGACGATCCAGGGGGCAAAGATAATCCCGGCGATCGTAACAATGGCCAGTATGATCGAAAGCAGCGTGAAGGCGACATTTGCCAGATCCAACGCCTCTTCCCTTGATTTTTTCTTGAGATACTCAGTAAATATGGGGATAAAGGCAATTGTCAGAGACCCTTCGGCAAACAGCCGCCGCAGCATGTTGGGGATTCTGAAAGCGACAAAAAAGGCATCCGTCGCCGCCCCGGCGCCGAAAAAAGCGGCAATGACGACATCCCTCAGGTATCCGAAAATTCTACTGAGGAGCGTAGCAAACCCCACAACCGACGCTGCTTTCGTAACGCGGGAGTTTTCTGTTTCCATCGGCTGGCTCTTTTCGTTCATCGGTGAATGTGTGCTGGCCGTTCCCGGTCACGTTGGAATGATCGACTCAATATCTTTTCTGGTCAACCCGGTTATGGCAATCGATTTGTTTTTCGATTTCCCTCCGGCGGTAATAGAAATCCTGTTTCGTTTCACCCCGAGAGCCCGGGATAGAAAACGTATGCACTCCTCGTTCGCCTGACCCTCGACCGGCGGCGCGGTGATCTTGAGCTTCAGCGCATCATCCTGAATGCCCGCAATCTCGCATCGTGATGACCGCGGCAGTACACGAACTTTGAATACAACACCATCCGTGGTTTCTTTAACGGAAAACGTCATACCGGAAATCGACCGTTTCTTCCTCTTATCGTTTCAATGGTTCTATAGGCCTGGATGTAAACGCAACAACCGTACTATTTCCTTTCGCTCTATTTAAAGTACATGGCGACCTGATAGAGGCTCCTTATGAGAAAAGACTGGAGAAATACGATGACAAGAATGACGATGATCGGCGAGATATCAATCCCCATATTTCCAAATGGCAGCAGTTTCCGGACCCTGTACAGAACCGGCTCTGTGACCCGGTACAGGAACATGACGATCGGATTGTAGGGATCGGGGTTCACCCATGAAAGCAGCGCCCTGATAATAATAATCCATATGTAGATGGTAAGGCCGATATCAAGAAGTTTCGCCAGCGCTTCGATAAAATTTCCCAGTACGAACATGGATGCCCCCCAAGGACATAGATATTGTCTGTTTAAATAGTTATTGCAAGGTTAAAAGTCAAGGGGTATATTTTTGTCTCCGAGGCACCGGCAGTCGTCACAGGTTAGAAGCGAATGGCTTACAACGGCGAGTCGACAGCCGGTCATGACAATTCGCCACAATAAGGAGGGAGATAAGCAATCATGTTCAAAGGAAAAAAAATCACTATCATCGGAGGCGGTAACATGGGAGAAGTGATTGCCGCCGGAATCGTTTCAGCCGGGCTTATTCCGGCAACCGACATCACCATCACCGACCTTGTCATCGAGCGATTGGACTACCTGAAAAGGAAATACGGCGTCGCCGTCTCTTCATACAACAAAACGGCGGTAAAAGGGGCAGATATCGTCATACTGGCGGTGAAACCGCAGGTGATGGGGACTGTTCTGTCCGGACTCGCCCCCACCGTGACGAAATCGAAACTCGTCATTTCCATCGCCGCGGGCATCCCCGTTTCCTTCATCGAAGGTTATGTAAAACAAGGGACTCCGGTGGTCCGAGTAATGCCCAACACGCCGGCGCTTATCGGAGAGGGAGCGGCTGCCCTCGCCGCGGGTACGACCGCATCTGAGGCGGATCTTGCCCTCGCAAGGAAAATCTTCGATTCAGTTGGTCTGACTGTTACGGTAAACGAGGAACTGATGGATGCCGTCACCGGCCTGAGCGGAAGCGGTCCCGCCTATGGGTTTATCATCATCGAAGCGCTGTCCGACGCCGGCGTGAAGATGGGGTTGACAAGAGACGTTGCACTGAAGCTGGCGGCACAGACCATGGCCGGAGCGGCAAAACTGTGTCTTGAAGGCAACAGGCATCCCGGTCAGCTCAAGGACATGGTCACATCACCGGGAGGCACAACGATTGCCGGAATCAAGGCCCTCGAAGAGGGGAAGTTGAGGGCAACTCTCATGGAAGCCGTGGAAGCCGCGACACTCCGTTCCAA